>NZ_JAESKF010000042.1:0-12071 GCF_017891975.1 Staphylococcus sp. GDY8P131P | reverse complement strand
CATATAGCAAGTAAAATAACAGCTACGCCCCATATAATTTTCACAAAACCTGAAGGATTTAAATTGCCAAATGAAGTTTGCATACCCAAAACAAAAGTAGCAGAATCGGCAGAAGTAATAAAGAAAGAAGCTATTAAAGCCAAAGCAATAATAGATAAAATGAAACCAAACGGCAATTCGTTAAAAATACCGAACAATTGAGTTTCGGGTGGCATTTTAAATATACTACTATTTACTTTTCCTATTTCAATACCTGTTGTACCAAAAGCACTAAACCAAATAATACTAACTGTAATAGGTACACTTAAAACCGCAATTAAAAATTCTCTAATACTACGTCCTTTTGATATTCTAGCAATGAATACACCTACAAATGGACTCCAACTCATCCACCATCCTAAATAATAGAGCATCCAAGAATCTAACCACATAGATTTTTGTTGATTTAATGGAGCAACATCCAAGCTATTAATAATTAAATTATTTAAATAATCTCCTGTTGAACTGGTCATAATATTTAAAATGAGGATTGTAGGCCCAACAATAGGAATAACAATTAATAAAATAGCTGCAAAAACCATATTTAGATTACTTAAGTATTGTATACCTTTGCTTAAACCTGTCCAAGCACTAAACAAAAATAATACTGTTATAACAACGATAATTATACCTTGTACAATTATATTATTAGGAACTCCAAATAAATAATTTAAACCACCATTTAATTGTATTGCACCTATTCCTAATGACACTGCTACTCCAATAACAGTAGCAAATACAGCTAATACATCGACAACAACTCCTAAGGGTCCTTCTACTTTATTCCCTAATAAAGGTCTTAGAGTTCTTGAAATTAGTCCGTTTTCTCCTTTTCTAAATTGGGAATATGCAAGAACCAATGCTACAATGTCATATATTGACCATGTATGAAAACCATAGTCCATAAATGTAGATTTAAAAGCTTCTGCCATAGCTTCTTGTGTTTCTGGTTTTGCATTTGGTGGAGAGAGGTAATGTGATATTGGCTCAGAGGAACCATAAAATACTAAACCAATACCCATACCGGCACTAAATAACATTGTTAACTAAGAAATTGTTCTAAATTCTGGTTCATCTTCTGGTTTTCCTAACTTTAATTTTCCTATTGGGCTAAATATTAAGAAAATAGAAAAAGCTATGATGACCGCATATAGCAACATATAATACTAACCAAATGTATTTGTCACCCAAGCTGATATAGCGTTGGTAATTTCTCCAAATTGTTTAGGAAAGCTTGTACCTAACAATACAAGTATTCCAATGATACTGGCGGAATATATAAAAACATTGGAAACTTTGTTTTTCTTACTCATCACGTTAATAACTCCTAACTATAAAAAAACAGATGTTTAGAATCATAGCACAGTAAAAAGATTATTCAATAGTGAATCTGAAATATATTAATTCAAGGAATATATTTGAATAATTTGAATATGAGAATAGGCATATATATTCAGGGTATATATAAGTAATAGACATTTAAATAATAAGTAATAGGAGGCTGGTGTAGATGTTCAAAAATATATTATTACCCTATGATTTCGAAAATGATTTTAGTGCTATCCCTGACTATTTAGAAAAAGCCACCGATGAAGATTCAGTTGTTGTAATTTATCACGTTGTAACAGAAAATGATCTTGCAATTAGTGTCAAATATTATAATAAGCATAAAAAAGATATTATTAGAGAAAAAGAAAAAAATCTCACTCCATTTTTACGTGAATTAGAAAAAAGAGATATTCAATATAAAATAGATGTAGATTTTGGGCCTATTAAAAATACAATCTTAGAAAAAATTACTTCTGGAGATATAAATAATGGTGAATTTGATTTAGTAATTATGAGTAATCATAGAGTCAATTTGAATATTAAACATGTTTTAGGAGATGTTACACATAAGATTGCTAAAAGAAGTTCTGTCCCAGTACTAATTGTTAAATAAACATAAGAAGTAAGAAATTTATTAATTCAAAAAGCCTAAATACTTTCTCACAAATCGAGAGAGTATTTAGGCTTTTTTATTTTTTTAATAAACGTAATGAATTTAATATAACTAATATTGCTGCACCTGTATCACTTAGAACAGCTAACCAAAGTGTTAGTAATCCAGGGAATACTAACACAAAGGCAATTAATTTAATAATTATAGCAAAATATAGGTTCTGTTGCAAAGTTGAACTTATAGTATAATTTTAACAAAAAGGAGTCTTCTGTATGAACTATTTCAGATATAAACAATTTAACAAGGATGTTATCACTGTAGCCGTTGGCTACTATCTAAGATATGCATTGAGTTATCGTGATATATCTGAAATATTAAGGGAACGTGGTGTAAACGTTCATCATTCAACGGTCTACCGTTGGGTTCAAGAATATGCCCCAATTTTATATCAAATTTGGAAGAAAAAGCATACAAAAGCTTATTACAAATGGCGTATTGATGAGACGTACATCAAAATAAAAGGAAAATGGAGCTATTTATATCGTGCCATTGATGCAGAGGGACATACATTAGATATTTGGTTGCGTAAGCAACGAGATAATCATTCAGCATATGCGTTTATCAAACGTCTCATTAAACAATTTGGTAAACCTCAAAAGGTAATTACAGATCAGGCACCTTCAACGAAGGTAGCAATGGCTAAAGTAATTAAAGCTTTTAAACTTAAACCCGACTGTCATTGTACATCGAAATATCTGAATAACCTCATTGAGCAAGATCACCGTCATATTAAAGTAAGAAAGACGAGGTATCAAAGTATCAATACAGCAAAGAATACTTTAAAAGGTATTGAATGTATTTACGCTCTATATAAAAAGAACCGCAGGTCTCTTCAGATCTACGGATTTTCGCCATGCCACGAAATTAGCATCATGCTAGCAAGTTAAGCGAACACTGACATGATAAATTAGTGGTTAGCTATATTTTTTTACTTTGCAACAGAACCTCCAAATATATCTGCTGTTTTAGGATAATCTGTTACAACATCTGCTACTATATCTTGTCTAGTAATCATTATAATAACCTCCTTACATTTAATAATATAATCATAATTAAATGTCATAAAATATTCATTAAGCAAGTAAAATATTCAATTATACAAGCCTTATATTTTGCTTTAAATAGTATATAATACAATAATATTTATTGAGGAGGTTTTATTATGCTTACAGAGCAAGAACAAGATATTATTAAACAAACTGTACCCTTATTAAAAGATAAAGGTACTAAAATTACGTCTGTTTTTTATTCCAAAATGTTTGAATCTCATCCTGAATTATTAAACATGTTTAATCAAACGAATCAAAAAAAAGGGATGCAATCTTCAGCGTTGGCGCAAGCTGTACTAGCTGCTGCAATGAATATCAATAATTTAGAAGCAATTAAACCAGCAATTATGCCTGTAGCACATAAACATTGTGCTTTACAAGTCTATCCTGAACACTATCCAATCGTAGGAGAAAATTTACTTGCTGCAATTCAAGATGTTACAGGATTAAAAAGTAATGACCCAGTAATTCAAACATGGGCAAAAGCTTATGAAGATATTGCAGATGTATTTATTGAGATAGAAAAAGATATTTATGATCAAATGCTATGGGATGGATTTAAACCATTTCAAATTACTCAAATTAAACAAGAAACAAAAGATATTAAATCTTTTAAAGTTGAATCTGATGACTATGACTTAAGTCAATTTAAACCAGGTCAGTATATTACAGTAGATGTTTCTAGTGAAAAGTTACCATATAGAGCTAAACGTCATTATTCAATTGTAGATGGAGATGAAAAATACTTAGTATTTGGTGTAAAACGTGATGTTACCACTGAACATGAAGGCGAAGTTTCAACAATTTTACATGATGAAATATCAGAAGGAGACATGATTAATTTATCTGCCCCTGTTGGTGTTTTTTCAATAGAAAATCCCGAAAGACCTCAATTATTTATTGGTTCAGGCATAGGTACGACACCATTAGTTTCAATGTATAAAAAATCTGCTTCATTAAACGTTCCAACTCAAATGATTCAAGTGGTTGTAACAGAAGATGAACGTCCATTTGCTCAAAAACTTGACGATATTACAGCTAATCATGAACAAGCACAGTTACATTTACATGTAAAAGACCAAGAAGGGTATCTAGAAGCTAAAGAACTAGAACAATATTTAAGTCAACAGTCTGAAATTTATATTTGTGGTGGTACAAAATTCTTACATTCAATTATAAATTCACTTAAAGAGTTAAATTGTGATATGAACTGCGTTCATTTTGAAACATTTATTCCTCGTTTAAGTGTTCAAATTTAGTTTTAAAGAAGGGTATTAAATGAAATTGAATTTTAGATATTTGAAAGTATTTGCTTTATATATGACAAGTACATTAATCTCTAATTTTATTACACCACATAAACCTTTACTTAAAACTTTGTTACAAGGAATTTTAGGATATAGTGTATTTGCTCTAGGACTTAAATACTTAACACTCAAAAAAAGAATTAATTTTTTTAATGAATAGTGGCCATCAACTAGCTGCTATTTTTTCTTTAGAAAAAATCCTAATGGAATTGGGAATATTCACCAGCAAGCTGACCAAAATTAAATTTTACATTGTAAAATTTAAAGGTTTATAAGTATATAAAATAGTAATAAAATATTATTTTATTTTTTAATATAATAATATTTTTATAAGGCCGTTATAGGGGGATTTTATTAAAGGTGGGATAGATAATGAATGTATTAACGCAAGAAGATAGAATACAAATTTTATCTGATATTGTTGAAATTAAAACCGTAAATGATAATTAATTAGAAAGGTTCTGTGTCAAATAGTGTTGGGGACCAAAAGTAAATAATCACAGTTAAGATTTAAATGAAATTTTTAATAACTGAAAGGCCATGTTTATTTTCAAGATAAGCATGACCCTTTTCTCGCCCTTAGGCGAGAAAGTCGGATCAAGAGTTGGATAATTAATAATGAAAGCTAACAAGTGTCATCGTCTAATATTTAAGCTGCAACTGGTTGGAAAGTCGCAGGTAGTGGATTAGATGGTTTAAAGATCAGTTTAAATTGTAATAGAATTCTGGCTCTGAAATTTCTAAAGCTTGCGTAGCCATATCCTGTACGTTTGATTAACTTAATCTTGTTATTCATACCTTCGGTAGGACCGTTAGAAACACGATAAATTAAAGCATTTTCGACATATGGTAAGAATCTTTCCAGTGTATTAATCGTTTTTCTTACCTTTTTATTTAATCTGACTTTCTTTAAATCTTGTAAAGTGGCTAATAAGTAACTGTAGTCTCTAGTTTTTGTCGCAAATTTAAGGTCATTCATCACTTGGTAAGCTTGTTGTAATTTCGGAGAAAGACTTAATAAATAATCTACCATACGTTGCTCAGTCATCTTTTCATGGTATAGGCGATGATAATAATAGTTTGAAAAATCGAGATAATCAGCATTTTTTAATATCAATCTCTATTGATTTTTTAGTTTTCGATAATCTGTAGGGCGACTTTTTTTGATTTCATTTATGACTGCAATCCACATTGAGTTAATTGTATTATTTAGTAATTGTACGATATGAAAACGATCAATAACAATTTTTGCATTAGGGAAAAAGCCTTAACAACACTTATATATGGAGAATATAAGTTCATTGAAATCGTCTTTACTGCAGCTCGTGCTTCTTTAGAATAGCGATGGAAATACCGAATTAACGACTGCTGTTTTCGATCCTCTATAATGTTTCCTGCTTTCAAGTATATTGTGGTAATTTACTTTATTTTAGGATTTCATGGCCTTTTTGTATACCCAAAAAACCGTGAGAGTATTATCCTCTTACGGTTTTTTCGGCATTTTAACTTGATGAAAATAATAATTCATCTAAATCAAATATCTCAATATATTTATGCGTATGTTGTTTAATTAAACCTTTTTCTTCCAATGCTGAAAACTTTCGACTTATTGTTTCAGGAGTTGTACCCAAATAAGAAGCTAGATCCTTCTTTGACATTGGTAAGGTCACATAAGTATGATTTTCTTCATTCTCAACGTATTCTGATAGAAAATCAATAATACGAGACTCTACTTGCTCCATACCAACCTGCATCGTTTGCTTTTCTGATACCTGTAAACGTTTCGTAACGTCTGATAGGATTCTTCTCATAATTTCTGGGTAAGCATCTAAATAGTCATTCATATCCTTTTTATGAATTCTACATATACTTACTTCTGATATTGCTTCAGCATAATTAGAATGGTAACTTTCAGTTTGAAAAATAGCCACTTCTCCCATAAAATCACCAGGATTTAGTATGCGTACAGTTTGTTCACGACCGGATTCATTTAAGTTATAAATACGTACACGCCCATTATTTACGATATATAGTGTGTCATCTTTATCACCACTTCCAAATAACAACGCATTCTTTTCATAATGTACTTCATGCGCTGATTGTGCAATTAAACTCATTTGTTCTTCATTTAGGTGGTTAAAAATCGGAACTAAACGTATACAATCTACATGACTATGGTGATGATGGTGTGCCATACAACTTTCCTCCTAATTAATCATTATCTATATAGTCATCGTCTTCTAGCGCATCCTTGTTAACAAAGGCTTGAAGTTGCCAAATATTTACATCTAAATAATCTTTATAACTAATTAGTAAATCCTCTAACGCATCATCTGCTTCTTCTTGGGCTAAACGCATTGCACGAATGGTAAATTCACGGTTAGATCTAAAATCCTCTACTAACTGTAAGACCATTTCTTCAGCAGAATAATATTTTTCAGACAGATCTTCAGAAATCGTTGTAAATTTTTGGAATTCGGTAGTTGTTGATGCTGGCTTAAATCCTGAAGATAGTAAACGTTCTGCAATTTTATCAAACCATGTTTCATTTTCATTATATAGTTTTTCAAATACCTCATGCAATGAATAAAAATTTGTGCCTTTTACATACCAATGATATTGGTGTAATTTTACATGCAAGGTATGAATATTAGCCAGTACATGATCTGTAACAGCTGCTGCATTAATCTTAGTATGATGAATGTGTTCTTTATAGGCTTGTTCAGCAGCTAATTTTTCTTGTCTTTCATTTACTGTTGTCATTTTATACACCTTCCTTTACTTTTGAACTAATAACGGAATATCCTAAGTTTTCAATAGCTTTTTCAATTGTATTCAAATTGACTTGTTCTTCATCAAAATCCACTTTTACCTTACTTGCATTGAACAGCACTTTTACAGAATCTTTTTCTACACCAGCAGTCTGTTTTAAACCACTTTCAATTTTTTGTAAACATGATGGACAAGTTAATGTTTCTAATTTTAATGTTGCTTTAGTCATATCTATCACTCCTTTAAATAAATTATATAAGGTATTTTTTTAAAAATAATTGACACGGATCAATTATCTTAATTGATAACTTCTTAATCTCATTGCATTTAAAATAACGACCAAAATACTTGCCTCATGAACTAACATACCAATTGACATAGACATCCATTCACTAAATATTAAACTACCCAATAATATTATCACCACACCAACAGCAATGAGAATATTTTGTTGCATATTCGCGTATGTCCCTTTAGCTAAACCTAAAGCATGGGGGAGACGATTAAAATTGGAATTCATTAGAACAATATCTGAACTTTCAATAGCCACATCTGTCCCATTTCCCATAGCTATCCCTACTCCTGCAATAGCTAGAGAAGGGCTATCATTCACACCATCACCAATAAAAGCAACAATTTCACCAGTAGACTGTCTTTCTTTTAAAAATGCTTGCTTGTCCTCTGGTAGCATATCGCCATGGGCCTCGGTTAATCCTAGCTCCTTTTTAACTAAATTAACTGTACCTTGATTATCCCCTGATAATACAATGAGATTTTTAACACCAAGTGATTTTAATTTTTGTAGGTCTTGTTTAACGCTTGGTCGAACTTGGTCACGGATTTCCATTAAAATGATTAACTGACGATCAACTGCCGTTAATACAATTGAACTACCGGCTCTTTCTAATTTATCTAATTCTTTAAGAACATCATTAGATAGTGGAATACTTTCTTGTTCCATTAAGGTTTTATTCCCTACTGCAACAATGTGTCCGTCAACGTGAGCAATTATACCCCCACCTTTTATAACCTGTGTACTCTCTACAGGTCTTAGTTTATATTGCGCTAATTTATTTGTAATAGCGACAGCTAAGGGATGGTCAGATTCCCTTTCAATCGAGTATAATAAAGATAAATCCTCCTCTTGATCATTTCCATAGTAAACGAATTCGCTAACTTCAGGCTTTCCTTCAGTTAAGGTACCTGTTTTATCAAATAGGACTGTATCTACATTCGCAAAATGACTAATCACTTCAGAACCTTTAAACAAAATACCATTCTTTGCACCATTTCCTATACCCGCGACATTTGAAACAGGTACACCAATGACCAAGGCCCCTGGGCAACCAAGTACTAATACAGTAACTGCAAGTGCTGTATCTTTAGTTAATACCCAAACTAATAGCCCAATGATAAGTACTACAGGTGTATACCAACGAGAGAACTGGTCAATAAATCGCTCAGCTTCCGATTTAGAATCTTGTGCTTCTTCTACTAACTCAATAATTCGACCAAATGTAGAATCTTCCCCAATTCTATCAGCAACTATTTGAATAGTCCCATTATCCATAATGGTACCGGCAAATACTTCATCACCTTTCTCTTTCTTTAGAGGTAAAGATTCACCGGTGATATTAGCCTCATTTACATGTCCTTTTCCAGTAGTTACCCTACCATCTACTGGAATCTTAGCCCCAGTTTTTACTATGAGAATATCTCCTTCCTCTACTTCATCAATATCTACTTCTTCAAATTGTCCGTCGTACAATTGCTTAAAAGCAGTCTCTGGAGCCATTTCCGTCAACTCTTTAATAGCAGACCGTGTTTGCTTAAGTGTACGCTGTTCTAAATATGATCCAAATAAAAATAAGAAAGTAACAATAGCTGACTCTTCGTAATTTTGAATAAAGAAAGCACCAATAACCGCTATAGTTACTAAAACATCAATACTCACTACTTTTACTTTCATAGCCTGATAAGCCTGTATTGCGATTGGTATAACACCCAATATAGAAGCAATTATAAAAGCACTATTAAAGATAACCATATTGCTAAAGATAAAATGTGCAATAAAACCTATAATAATAAGTAAACCACTAATAACAGTAATATGATTTTTATGTTTCAAAATAGTCTGTTGCATATAAACCTCTCCTACACTTTAGTTTAACCATAGTGTATTCGTTTTTAAGAAATATAAACTTGACCTATATCAATCTTATCTAATAAATATAGCGAATAACATTTAGGCTTAAACAGATAGATATATATAAATAACTAGGACATATACTCATGACCTAATTATTTTTATTATTGACTATTTACTCTTTCATATAATTTTTGTTAGCATTTAATTCCTTTTTATAGCTCAAATGCTCATTCATCTTAAGCTTATTCTCTAAACGGCTAGCAGTCGCAATGCTAGCCGTTTTATTTTTATTATTGTTTTTAACTTGTACTTTCTAATTCTTGAGGGATTAATATAATTGTAAACCTCTTTTCAAAATATTCTGAACTATCACTAATTAAAGTAAGTAAATATTCATTATCTTTTTTCTCAATAGTATATTTCATAACTACTTCTTCTGATTTATTTCCAGTATAACTAGGTTTATTAAGTGTAAATGTTATTTCTGTTTCTTCTTCATTTAATGTATATTGATAAGCTGTTGTTATTGATAAAATATTAGAAGAAGAAAATATAACGGTGTCATCAGCGAAATCTGCTTCACCTGAATTACCATTACTTTGGACAATATTCCAATTATTTTCTTGTAAATCTTCGTTTCATAAATTGCTACATCAAAACCAGAGAAAGTAATTTGAAAAGTGGTTTGTCTTCCTTATGTTGCCCCATCAACTATTATGAATTTTTTGAAACTCATCGTTACTTCTCCTTAATATAATCCTGAAAACCACAATATACTCTTATGTTAACAAATTACAATAAAAACCTAAAAAATCAAAAAATCATAAAAGTAAAATAGTAAATTTTATGATTTTTTGTATTTTAATCCTCAGAGGCGTATATTAAAAGTATAAAGAATTGGAATATTGAGAGATTATACTTATTAAAAGGGTGATGTTCTTATGTATTATACTAACAGTAATTATGAAGCTTTTGCGCGTCCGAAAAAACCAGAAAACGTTGATAAAAAATCAGCATATTTGATTGGATCAGGTTTAGCTTCACTAGCAGCAGCATGTTTTTTAATTCGTGACGGGCAAATGAAAGGTGAAAATATCCATATTTTAGAAGAATTAAACATCTCAGGGGGAAGTTTAGACGGTATTAATATGGAGCATCATGGATTTGTTGTACGTGGTGGTAGAGAAATGGAAAATCATTTTGAATGCTTATGGGATTTATTTAGAAGTATTCCATCATTAGAACAACCTGAAGCATCTGTGTTAGATGAATTTTATTGGTTGAATAAGGAAGATCCTAACTATTCAAAATGTAGAGCCATTTATAGTGGAGGAAAACGTATTGAGACCGATGGCAATTTCACATTATCTAAAAAAGCAATTAAAGAAATTTTAAGTTTATGCATGAAAAAAGAAGAAGATTTAGAAGATGTTAAAATTTCCGAAGTTTTCACTGAAGATTTTTTAAACTCTAATTTTTGGTTATATTGGAAAACGATGTTTGCTTTTGAACCTTGGCATTCAGCAATGGAAATGCGGCGATATCTTATGCGTTTTGTTCACCATATTGGTGGTTTGGCAAATTTTAGTGCTTTAAAATTCACTAAATATAACCAATATGAATCTTTAGTATTGCCAATGATAGAATATCTTAAATCATATGGTGTGCATTTTGAATACGGTGTTCAAGTTGACAATATATTGGTCGATTCAACATCATCTAAGAAAATTGCACGAGAACTTCTTATAAACAAAAATGGTAAAACAGAGTCTATACCCTTAACTTTAGATGACCTTGTTTTTGTAACAAATGGTAGTATTACTGAAAGCTCAACTTATGGGAATAATGACCATCCTGCTCCACCAACGAAAGCATTGGGAGGTAGTTGGACATTATGGAAGAATCTAGCTAATCAGAGTCCAGAATTTGGAAGACCTGAAAAATTCTGTGATTATATTCCAAATAAAAGTTGGCTAGTATCTGCAACAACAACAACTAATAATAAAAAAGTTATTTCTTATATTGAAAAGTTAAGTAAACGAGATGTGTTATCTGGTCGTACCGTTACAGGGGGGATTGTAACAGTAGCTGACTCTAGTTGGCAACTTAGTTTTACAGTCAACCGCCAGCAACAATTTAAAGAGCAGCCTAAAAATCAAGTCAGTATATGGATATATGCATTGTACTCTGACGTCAAAGGTGATTTTATTAAAAAACCAATCACTGAATGTACAGGTAGTGAAATATGCCAAGAGTGGTTATATCATATGGGAGTGCCACAAGATGAGTTAGTTGAATTGGCACAAACAGAATGTAATACGATTCCTGTTTATATGCCTTACGTGACAGCTTACTTTATGCCAAGAGCATACAAAGATCGTCCATTGGTTGTTCCTAATGGCTCTAAAAACTTAGCATTTATAGGTAATTTTGCTGAAACAGAACGTGATACAGTATTCACAACTGAATATTCTGTACGTACGGCTATGGAAGCTGTATATCAATTATTAGAAGTAGACAGAGGTGTACCTGAAGTGTATGCTTCTGAATTTGATGTACGTGTACTTATGGATGCTTATTATCAATTAAACGATCGTAAATCATTACCTGAATTAGTTAATAAGAACTTTCTTAAACGTTCAGTTCTAAAAAAAGGGATGGAAAAAATACATGGCACATTCATTGAAGAATTATTACGCAAACATAAGTTATTATAAAAGTGGTTCTGTTGCAAAGTAACTTTTAAAAGGCAT
>NZ_JAESKF010000041.1:0-759 GCF_017891975.1 Staphylococcus sp. GDY8P131P | reverse complement strand
ATTAAGCAGTTACCCATTGTGAAGCACCTTCAGATTCATAAAGGTCCATTGCTGCTTGGTCTTGTACTGATTCTGGAGCTTCTGTTGGTGATTGACCTTGATATTCAGCTGGCGCTACTGAATCCCATGTGCTTTGTAGGAATTGATATTTACCTGCTGCACCTGAAGATGGATTTACAGCTTTAAGATCGCCACCTGATTCACGTTCTGCAATTTGTTTCAAGTGATCATTTACATCTACTGATGAACCACTTGATGCTTCACTTGAGCTATCTGATGATTGTGTTGAAGCTGCTTCTTGTTGTGGTTGTTGTGTTGATTCAGTTTGTGGTGCTTGTTGTTGTGCTGGTTGTTCTGATGATGCTTGTTGTGATTGTTCACTTTGTTGTGGTTGTGCTTGTTGTCCTGCATTATCTGATGATTGTGCTGATGCATCACTTGATGCATTTGAATTTGAGCCTTCCCCATAGCTCCATGACCAGTTTGTACCATCTGATTCAAAATTATAGTTTGTTCCATTTTGGTTGAAGTTATAATTATATGAACCATCATGTAATGCTTCTGCATTTAATTGTGATGGATTATTTTGTGCTTCTTGTGCTAATTGTGCTTGATCAATACCTTGTTCTGATGCATCTGCTGAATTTCCTGCCGCGATTCCTGTTACACCTAATCCTACTGCTAATGTTGATGCTAATACTGTTTTTTTCATTATTAATAAATCCTCCTAAGAGATATACTTTTAATTGTTTAATTTGT
>NZ_JAESKF010000040.1:0-1586 GCF_017891975.1 Staphylococcus sp. GDY8P131P | reverse complement strand
CACAATGGGTAACTGCTTAATTTATTCAGTATTAATTTAAAAGTAACAGTTTAATATAATGAGGAGCGAAATAGAAATCATTTCACGCATATATGATTTTTGTTTCGCTCTTTTTTTGTTTTGTATTACTATCAACAGCTTGTTGTGTTTTCTCTATCAAATATTGTTGTTGGCAACCCATGATTATCTATTTAGGATGTTAATGGTAGACTATATATGAAGCGTATATTTTAAGTAAGGAGGTTGTATATGGAATTACGAACACTGATGTATTTTACTGTTATCGCTAAAGAAGGGAGTATGACGCATGCATCTAATGCCTTACATATTACACAACCCACGCTTTCAAGACAGATGAAAGCTTTAGAGGAAGAATTGGGTGTAAAACTTTTTACTAGAAGTAATTACAATATACAATTAACTGAAGCAGGAACACTTCTTAAAAAAAGGGCAGACGAAATATTAAGTATGTCTCAAAAAGTACAAGACGAATTTAAAGTCTTAGATAGTAAGGTGAAAGGTGATGTATTTATTGGTTGTGGTGAAACTAAAGGTATGTCATTTATTTCTAAAATTATTAAAGATATTCAATTAGATTACCCGGATGTTCATTTTCATATTTACAGTGGTAATTTTGATGATGTTACTGAAAAGTTGGATAAAGGGTTATTAGATTTTGGTATTTTAATTCAACCTGCAAATTTAAATAAATATAAAGCAGTTCATTTACCAAGTTCAGATATTTGGGGGTTAATTGCTAAAAGAAGTAGTGAATTAGCCCAAAAATCTTATGTTACTAGGGAAGATTTGGTAAACTTGCCGTTAATTTGTTCAAGACAAGCCATAGATGAAACACATGCATCCAATGAATTTACAGGTTGGTTTGGCCATTTATTTTCTGATTTAAATATCGTAGCCACTTTTAATTTAGCTTATAATGCCGGGTTATTAGTGAAGGAAAATGTAGGTTACGCTGTGACAATAGACAGTATCATTGATGTTTCTAAAGAAAATGGTCTTTGCTTTATTCCTTTATCTCCAAAATTAGAAGCAAAACATAATATTATCTGGAGGAAAAACCACACATTTTCTAAAGCTTCCGAATTATTTTTAGAAAAATTATTAGAAAAAACCAATGCATAAACGAAAATAACTTTATAAATGATGGGTTGAAAAATGATTTATAAAAAAATCGAGCAATTGAATGCTAAGTTAAATGTGACAGATTTTGAATAAAAAGTATTTTTGTTACAAAGTTATTACAATTAAATATAAATTATAAATAACCTTAGGGCGATTGTGATCATGTTCTAAGGTTTTTTAAGTTCTGTAATAATTATATTCTATGTCATTAGGGCGTAAAAATTCTAGGTGTTTTTTTAACTTCACTGTAACCCACAAGCATTTTATAGATGTTACAGTGGGAACTAGCAAATTTGAGAAAAGTAATTTTGCAAAAAACGAAAAAACAAATTAATCAATTAAAAGTATATCTGTTAGGAGGATTTATTAATAATTAAAAAATAAGTATTATCATGAAAATTAGGAGGAGGATTAGGTGTAACAGGAATCGCGGATGGAAATTC
>NZ_JAESKF010000004.1:0-223183 GCF_017891975.1 Staphylococcus sp. GDY8P131P | reverse complement strand
CATTGTATGAAATCAAATTCACAATCGAATAAAAAATAATGAGAAATTATAACTGGGAATATTTCAAAGCCCAGATCAATCAAAAGCTTTCGGAACCAGAAACAAAAGAAATCTACAATCAAAGAAAAATGGATGTAGAACCTGTTTTTGGATTTATGAAGGCTATTTTGGGTTTCACTCGAATGTCGGTTAGAGGCATAAATAAAGTCAAAAGAGAACTGGGCTTTGTATTAATGGCACTTAATATAAGAAAAGTAGTAGCTCAACGAGCTAACTATAATCAAAACAATAATGAAAAAGGCAATTTCTATATTATTTCAATAGAAATTGCCTTTTCTCACTTGTCCAAGAACTTTATGTCCCGGCCTCAAATTTTTCTTTTAAGCGTAGGTATTAATATTCCATACGTATTCGTTTAATCCATTTGGTTGGTCTTTTAAGCAAACATTAAAATGGCAAGTTCATACCGTTAAGCATATTTTCCATTTGTTTACGTTTACCTTTTTTGCCTTTACCGCCACCAGAAAATTGTTTCATCATTTTCTTCATCTCATTAAATTGTTTCATTAGTCTATTGACTTCTTGGACAGTTCGACCAGAACCTTTAGCAATACGTTTTTTACGGGATACATTCAATGTTTCTGGATTGTTACGCTCATTCGGTGTCATAGATTGAATAATCGCTTTGATATGGTCAATTTGTTTTTCATCCATATTTAAATTGTTAACACCTTTCATCTTGTTCATACCAGGAATCATTTTCATAACATCATCTAACGGGCCAAGATTTTTCACTTGATCTAATTGTCCTAAGAAATCTTCTAATGTAAATGACGACGTACGCATTTTCTTTTCTAAATCTTTGGCTTTGTCTTCATCCACATCTTGCTGTGCTTTTTCAATTAAGCTTAACACATCACCCATACCTAATATACGTGATGCCATACGTTCTGGATGGAAGGGTTCTAAGCCATCTAATTTTTCACTCATACCAACAAATTTAATTGGTTTTTGTGTTACCGCTCTAATTGATAATGCAGCACCACCACGTGTATCGCCATCTAATTTAGTCAACGTAACACCTGAAACCTCTAACTGTTCATCAAAAGATTGAGCGACATTAACTGCATCTTGACCAGTCATAGCATCCACAACAAGCATAATCTCATCTGGTTGTGTAATCTCTTTAACATCACTTAATTCTTCCATCAATGCTTCATCCACATGTAAACGACCTGCAGTATCAATAATCACAAAGTCTAAATGTGCTTCTTTAGCATGTTTAATTGCATTTTCTACTATTTGTTGCGGTTTTACTTGATCTCCTTCGCTATAGACAGGAATATCAATTTGTTTACCTACAGTCTGTAACTGATCAATCGCAGCTGGACGGTAAATATCTGCTGCTACTAATAAAGGTTTTTTGTTATATTTTTTACGCATTAA
Source organism: Staphylococcus sp. GDY8P131P (assembly GCF_017891975.1). Lineage (NCBI taxonomy): Bacteria > Bacillati > Bacillota > Bacilli > Caryophanales > Staphylococcaceae > Staphylococcus > Staphylococcus sp. GDY8P131P. The sequence goes on along the minus strand of NZ_JAESKF010000004.1, from coordinate 221,737 downwards.
TAATGCTAATTTACCAGCGGTCGTTGTTTTACCTGCACCTTGTAAACCAACCATCATCACTACTGTTGGTGGTTTATTAGCCATCTGAATTGTAGCATTTTCGCCACCCATCAGTTGTGTTAATTCTTCTTGTACAATCTTAATAACTTGTTGCCCAGGTGTTAATGACTTCATTACATCTGAACCTAAAGCTCGTTCTGATACGGTTTTGACAAAATCTTTTACAACTTTAAAGTTAACATCGGCTTCAAGTAATGCCAGTCTGACTTCTCGCATCATCAATTTAATATCTGCTTCTGTCACTTTTCCTTTGCCTCGGATTTTTTGCATCGTCCCTTGAAGACGATCGGACAGTCCTTCAAATGCCATATCAATACCCTCCTTTATGTGTTCTATTATTCTAAATCTTCAAGTGATTGAAGATACTGTTTTATTTTTTCTGGATCATTAACGTATTGTTTTATTTGTTCATATATATTTTGACGTTTTTCAAAGTTTTGATAAAGGCCTAATTTAGCTTCATAATCTTCTACTAAATCACCAGTTCTTCTTATGTTATCATACACTGCTTGACGGCTCACATCAAATGTATCAGCAATCTCGCTTAAAGAATAATCTTGTAAATAAAATAGTTCTAGGTAATTACGTTGCTTATCCGTTAATAGTGCTTGATAAAAATCAAACAAATAATTCATACGTATTGTTTTAATTAAATCATTTTGGCTCATCTGTATGCCCTTCATTCTGTTCATTACTATTATCTGAATGATCCTCAGATTTATCTGAACTATCAACATTTTGTTCGATCATATCAGCAAATAATCCATATACATAACTTTCGGGGTTAAATGGTTGTAAATCATCTAATTTTTCACCTAAACCAACATACTTAACTGGTATTTTAAGTTCATTACGTATCGCTAATACAATACCACCTTTTGCAGTACCGTCTAATTTAGTCAACACAATACCAGTTACATTGGTAACTTCTTTGAATGATTTAGCTTGAGATAATGCATTTTGTCCAGTGGTTGCGTCTAAGCAAAGTAAAACTTCATGTGGTGCCTCAGGTACTGCTCGACCTATGACACGTTTGACTTTTTCTAATTCATTCATTAAATTAGATTTATTTTGTAAACGACCTGCAGTATCACAAATGAGAATATCCACACCTTTACTTTTAGCTGCATTAATTGCATCATACATAACAGCTGCTGGGTCGGAACCTTCTTTTTGGCTCATTACTTCGACGCCAACACGATCTCCCCAAATTTTGAGTTGTTCGATTGCTCCTGCTCTGAATGTATCACCAGCTGCAAGCATTACTTTTTTACCTTCAGCTTGGTAACGATGCGCTAATTTACCTATCGTTGTTGTTTTCCCAACACCATTAACGCCTACCATTAAAATAACATTTAATCCTTCGTTTTCAATGTTCATAATCTCTGAATGTTCATCATCTTGGTGATATATTTCAACGATTTTTTCCACAATAACTTCTCGTAAATCTTCTGTTTCAGAAATATTACGACGTTGCGCCTCTGTACGTAACTCTTCAACAAGTTCCATTACTGTATTAAACCCAACATCTGCAGTAATTAACATTTCTTCTAACGCTTCAAAAAAATCTTCATCTACTTTACGGTATCGTGCAATTAAATTATTTAATTGTTCTTGGAAATTCTCACGTGATTTTTCTAAACCAGCTCTAAATTTTGCTCCTAATTGTTGTGCTTCAATTTCTTCAAAATCTTCAATTGAGATTAAGCCGTCGTCATCAAAATCTGCTTCTTTTAATTTCTTGGGTTTTTTGTTTTTTTCTTGTGGTTCCTCTGATACTTGAGATTGTTCTACATCTAATTCGGATTGTTGCGCTTCGTTTAGCTCGTCCTGATTATGTTTTTCTGTAGAAGATGTAAATTTATCCTTTAATCGTTTGAAAAAGCTCATACTTGTTCCTCCTTCATGACCTCATCAATAGTGTTTAAATTGACACTTACTAATTTTGATACGCCTGATTCCTGCATCGTTACACCATATAAGCAATCAGAGAACTCCATCGTGCCTTTACGGTGCGTTATAACAATAAACTGAGTTTGACTCGACAATTCTTTTAAATATTGTGCATAACGTATCACATTGGCCTCATCTAACGCAGCTTCAACCTCATCTAAAATAACAAATGGCGCAGACCTTACCTTTAAAATTGCAAATAGCAAAGCAATCGCACTTAAAGCACGCTCACCGCCACTTAATAGCGATAAGTTTTGTAATTTTTTACCAGGAGGTTGTACGATAATATCTACACCTGCTGATAAATAATCATCATCTGTCAGACGTAATTCCGCCTGTCCACCACCGAATAATGATTTAAATACTTCTGAAAAATGGCTTTGTACTGCATGAAAGGTAGTTTTAAATCTATCTTTTACCTCTTTATCCATTTCTTCTATTAGCTGTTCTAAAGTTGCTTTAGCAGCTCTTAAATCTGCACGTTGATCATTCAAGAATGTGTAACGTTCATTAATTTCTTCAAACTGCTCAATTGCATTTAAATTTACAGGACCTAATTCTTCGATTGACATTTTAGTTAATTTAACTTTTTTACGCAACGATTCAATGTCTTCTTCTAAAGTGTATAATGTGCTTGCACGTTCATATGTCAGATGGTATTGCTCACTGAGATGATCAATCGCATGGTTAATTAATACATCTAAACGAGATTGCTCAGCTTTAATGTCTTGGTAACGATTTTCGATTGATAAAATATCTTGGTTTGCTTCTTGTAATTTCTGTTCTGTCACTTCGATTGTATCATTCAACGATTGCCTTTGTGATTTAACAGTTTCTAAATCTTCCGTTAATTGGTTCTTATCACTTTTACTTTGTTCAATGTTGTTTTGAATTGTTTTAAAAGCTTTTTCCCCGGTCATTTCATCCGAATTAAATAATTCAATCTGTTCTTTTAGTTTTTGCTTTTGATCTGTGAGTTGTGTCAGTTGATTATTTAATCTCTTTTCAGATTGTTTTTGAGCGCTTAATCTCTCTTTAATCACTGCTAAATCAGATTGTTTTTGATGTAATTTTTGTTGTATTTGCGTTGTGCTTTCTTTACCTTCTTTAGACAGTTTTGTATAAAGATGGATGTCGCCTTCTAATTTTTGCAATTGTTTTTTAATGATTGCTAACTGTTCTTTTTTTTCATTTAATGTTTGCTTACTCGTTTCGCTTTGGTAGCCATCATTTTTTTCAAATTCAAATTCTTCGTGTTCATTTTTTAAATGTGCTTCTTGTTTACGTAATCTATCCAGTTCTAAATCATACTCATGAGCACGCTGTTTTATGGCATTATAATGTTGACTTGTATCAAAATAAGTATTACTTAACGCCTCAGATTCTTCTTTAATAGCTTGAAATTGCTTTTCAAATGTAACAGTTTGTTGCTGGTAATCCTCTAATTGGGCACGCATAGTCGAAAGTTCATCTTTTTGAGATAGTATGCTCTTTGTTTTACGTTCGCCACCACCAGTCATTGAACCTCCGGGATTTACGATATCTCCTTCGAGCGTTACAATGCGTGTGCGATAACGAATTTGTCTCGCTAATTCATTGGCATTTTTTAAATTATCTACAATTATTGTATTACCAAGCAGGTTTTGGATAATATGTTTATAATCCGCTTCAACTTGTATCGCGTTTGATGCAATATTGATAAACCCAGTAGCGTTTTCCGTTATATTTAAAATATCATGTGCTACGTGACGTGGTTGAATAACATTTAATGGTAAAAATGTCGCTCTACCGAGTCCGTTCTGTTTTAAATATTGTATTGCTTGTCGGCCATCCTTTTCAGAATCTACAATAATATGTTGTAAAGAAGCACCAAGTGCCGTTTCGATTGCTTTAGTTAAATTGGATGGCACATTGATTATTTCTGCAACTGCGCCTCGTATACCAGATAATTTATTGTTTTTAGCCTTCAATATATGTTTTACGCCATTAAAGAAATAACTATATTCTTCTTGTTGTGTTGCTAAACTATCAATACGTGATTTTAATTTCTCATTAAACCTATAAGCTTGGTGTAGCTTTTCTTCATGCTCGTTTTGTTGATTCTTTAGTCGTGTTAATTTCTTTTCATATTCGGCCAAATGATTTTCCGCTTTTTTAAAATCTTTATGCGCGATCATACTTTGTTTCTCTGTTTCGCTAATTTGATTTTGAATGTTTTTTAATTCTTTATATGCATCTAATAGTCGAGAATCAAGTCGAGATTGCTTATTTTCATTTTCTTGAATTGTATGTTCTAAAAAGCGAATGTCATTATTAACATCTGATTGTTCTGATATAAGTTGGTAATACTCATCTTTAATTGCTTCTAATTTTTCGTCATGTTGTTCATCAGATACATAGAGTTGTGATTCATATTGTTGTATTTCTTCATTCAACGCTTTTTGTTTCTCTTTTAACTGCGTAAGTTGTTCTTTCGCATCTACTTGCTCTTGTTGGATATTCGTAATTTGAATCTCGAGGCTTTCTTGTTCTTCTTCAAAACGCGCGTTGGTTTGTGATTGATTTTTTTTACGTTCTTCCAACACATTTAATTGACCAGCAAATTTTTCGACTTCTTCTGTTGCCTTAACGAGTTGGTAATTCAATGATTCTATTTTTTCATCTAATTGCTGTCGTTCAGATTTATATTTATTTAGTGCTTGTGTGTGTTGTACTTTTTCTGCATCTTTTGCAGCTTGTTGACTTTTCAAATGATTTAAATTTTCATCGAGCTCATGAATATTTTGGCTATATTGTTCAATATCATAAACCGTTACTAATACATCACTTTTTTCCATTTCATTAGATAAATGTTTGTATTCTTTTGCAATTGCCGCTTCCTCTCGTAAAGGTTCGACGCGACCTTCTAAATCATACAAAATATCTTCTACACGTGTAAGGTTATCTTCTGTTTGATCTAATTTTTGAACAGAATTAGCTTTTCTTTTTTTATATTTTAAAACACCCGCAGATTCTTCTAGTATTTGTCTTCTATCAATTGGCTTAGCATTGAGTATTTCATCAACCCGACCTTGAGATATAATACTAAATGCTTCTTTACCTAATCCTGAATCTAAAAATAGTTCGATAATGTCTTTGAGCCTTGCACGATCGTTATTTAAATAATATTCACTTTCTCCACTGCGGTATAAACGACGTGTCACAGCCAGTTCTTGTGTATCAACATTTAACTTACCTGAACTATTGTCTAATTTTAATCTTACTTCAGCAAAATTTTGAGCTTTTCTATGTTCAGCACCGGAAAAAATAATATCTTCCATTTTAGCACCACGTAGTGATTTAGCAGATTGTTCGCCTAACACCCACTTGATTGCATCCGTAATATTACTCTTACCACTACCATTAGGTCCTACTATTGCTGTGACGCCTTCATCAAACTGTACGTTGGTATGTTCAGCAAATGATTTAAAGCCAAAGGCATCAATTGATTTCAAATATACCATGCTATTCTCCTTTAAAGTGTTTCTTAGGTGCGGGGTAGAAACTGGGGCTTATATATGCAAATATAAAATTAGTAATTGTGACTAGTTTGAAGCACTTTATATCAAACTTTAAAGTACTATTGTAAAAGAATGCCTTCTATAGCTATCCATCTTAAAGTTAGCATCGTTTATGTGTATACTTAGAACTATGTAATACTCTTAGCTTAAGCGTTTTTCCTAGTCATCAATGCCTCAGGAAGACAACGAATTTTTTAAAAAGTTTAAATTTCTGTCTTAACCCCATCTACTCATCCTCGCATAATTAACGTGTCAATAAATTTGGTACAAATACGCTTAAATCTCAACATCTATTGTACAGTTATAATTTAATATTATATTCCAGTATTTATAACAAGTTCATTATGGTTCGTCTTTTAGAAATACTTATACATTCGTTTATTTTTACTAATGTTTAATTAAATTTTATTTATCATATATTATGAAAGTTTGCATTAATGTTGTATAGTTCACACAATGCTTTACTATTTGTTATTATAATTCTTTATTTTTCAAAAGTTTATAAGCACTTTCTGCAGCTTGTTGTTCTGATTCTTTTTTCGTTTTGCCTTTGCCTAATGCTACAGGCTTGTTTTCTAAAATAACTTCAGAAGTAAATAAACGGTGATGTGCTGGTCCTTCCTCATTTACTAAACGATAAGTTACATCACCTTTATTTTGTCGATGCACAAACTCTTGGAACTGCGTTTTAAAATCGACGACGCCATCTAACTCATCTTCTTCTACAAATGGGAATATAACATTCTCTGCAAATTTCCACACCGACGTTAATCCTTGGTCTAAATATAGTGCACCTACAAATGCTTCAAAGGCATCTGATACAAGAGAGGGTCTTGTTCTGCCTCCTGTTTTTTCTTCCCCTTTACCCAATAAGATTAGGTCATGCAATTCAATTTTATTTGCGAATATTACAAGTGAGGGCTCACAAACAATTGTCGCACGCATTTTCGTTAAATTACCTTCAGGCAACTCTGGATATTTATCAAACAAATAGCGTGAAACCGTCAATTCTAATACCGCGTCTCCTAAAAACTCTAAACGTTCATTATGTTCTAATCGATTCATATTAAAATCATTAATGAAGCTCGAATGTGAAAAGGCTTGTTGGTATAAATCCACCTTATCAAAGGGTAAATCTAATTCTTGCATTTTTTTAGAAAATTTTTCTTGGAATGCTTTAACCATTTCCATTTTTTTATGATTCGCCAATACATTTCCTCCTCAGTCAATCTTAATTTTGATTGTACTTATGCATTTACATTTTACGTGAATTTATTATAAAACTAAAGGAAAAACTGTTAATGATGCGCTATTTTATCCATAAATAAAAAGCCCAACAGGTGTTATATTTTCTAGTAAGCAATTTTGCCTAAACTTCCTATGCTAACCTCTAAATCATACAGAAATAGGTGGCAACGTTTCAAAAACAACAAATTTTTACTAAATTCTTTTTAAAATAAAAAATCTGAGCCGTAAAATCCACGACTCAGATATTTGCTCATTATTTTTCCATACTATTGATAAAGTTAACTGCATCACCAACAGTGTTGATTTTTTCTGCTTCTTCATCTGGAATTTCAGTACCAAATTCATCTTCTAATTCCATAACTAATTCAGCAATATCAAGTGAGTCAGCGCCCAAATCATCTTTAAATGAAGCATCTTGAGTTACTTTTTCAGCGTCAACACCTAAGCGGTCAACGATGATATCTTTTACTTTGTCGAAGTTTTCCACGTCGATTCACCTCCTTTAAAAAGTCTATAATAGACTTTTATATTTTCCCATGTTATCAATCGAAATACAAGTAGTATTTAATGAAATGGGGTTGTTATAAATATAATTTATTGAACCACAATTTTTTAGATGCTTTTCAATTAAAAATGAGTATTGAATGCATCATATACCTTAGAGCATGCCATACATTTTCAAGTCACTTCAAGTGATACAAAAATGATTTTCACGTCGTCTGGTATATTATTCCATAAACATGCCACCGTTAACGTGTATCGTTTGACCAGTGATATATTTCGCTTTATCTGATGCTAAAAATGACACAGTATTAGCGATATCTTTATCCTCTCCGAATCTTGATAATGGAATTTGTTCAAGCATTTGATCTTTAAGATCTTCACTTAACGCATCAGTCATATCAGATACGATAAATCCTGGCGCGACAGCATTCACTGTAATATTTCTTGAAGCAAGTTCTTTGGCTGCTGATTTTGTTAAGCCAATCACACCTGCTTTTGTCGCTACATAATTAGCTTGTCCAGGATTTCCTACTGCACCAACTACGCTGGATAAATTGATAATTGATCCGCTTTTTTGTCTTAACATTTGTGGCGTTACTTTTTGGATACAATTAAATACGCCTTTTAAATTAGTATCAATAACGTCATCCCATTCACTTTCTTTCATGCGCATTAATAAATTATCTCTTGTTATACCAGCATTATTAACAAGTACATCCACTGTACCAAACTGACTAACAACTTCTTTAATCATTGCTTTTACTTCATCACCATTTGCAACGTTAGCTTGAATCGCAAAACTTTCTACACCTTTTGCTTTGATTTCTTCTACCACAGCATCTGCTTTTGCTTTATTCCCAGCGTAATTAACAACAACATTGTAGCCTTCCTCAGCTAATTCAACTGCTATACTACGGCCGATACCTCTAGATGCTCCAGTTACTAATGCATTTTTAGTCATTTTCATTCCACCCTTTTACATCTTCTAATGTTTGAATTGAAGTAAGTTTTACATCTTTACTTAGCTTTTTAATTAAACCTGAAAGTACTTTACCAGGCCCAATTTCGATAAAATGATCAACGCCTTGGTCGATTAACCATTTTGTTGAATCTATAAATTGAACTGGAGAATACAATTGTTTAATCATATTATCTTTAATTGTTTTAGCATTCGTTTCACCTTTAGCGTTTACATTTTGAACGACTGGAAATGATGCATCACGCCATTCAAATTGTTCAATATAGTTGGCAAAGTCTGCTTCAATCACTTGCATCATTGATGAATGGAAAGGACCAGATACTGCTAAAGTCATCACGCGTTTAGCACCCATGGACTTCCCTTCAGCAGCAAGTTTATCGATCAATGTTTTATGGCCTGAAACAACAATTTGTCCAGGCGCATTTATATTCGCTGGTTCAATGATTTCATCATCTGTCGAAAGTTCTTTACAAATTTCATCCACCTCATTGTAGTCGAGACCCAACACAGCTGCCATACTACCTACACCATCTGGAAAAGCAGCTGCCATGAGTTGCCCACGTTTGCGAACAATTTTCACCGCATCTTCAAAATTCAATACACCACTTGCTACTAAGCTTGCATATTCTCCTAAGCTATGTCCCATCGTATAATCTACATCAACGTGCTCTAACGCGTTTAATAATGCTATACTGTGAGTTAATAAAGCAGGTTGTGTATTTTCAGTTTGGCCTAATTTGTCTTCAACATCTTCAAACATAGTTTCTAGAATATCAAAGTCCATTTGCGCTTGAGCTTCATTAAGAATAGACGTAGCTTTTTCATCATTGTTAAATAAGTCGTTAGCCATACCAACTTTTTGTGATCCTTGTCCCGGGAAAATAATTGCTGTTTTACCCATTTTCTGTCCCCACCGTTTCTCTCATTGTATTTACAATGTTTAATTCTCCAGCAACTTTAGCTTGACGAATCGCTGAATAAAATGCTTTTGCATTTGAACTACCATGCGCTTTCACGACAATACCATTTAACCCTAACAATACTGAACCGCCATACTCGGCATAATCCATTTTCGAAGTTAAATCATTCAAATCTTTACGCAACACAAGCGCTGCTAATTTGTTTTTAAAACTACTCAAAAGCGTAGATTTAAGCATTTTTCCTATAGATTTTGCTACACCTTCTAGATTTTTTAGAATCATGTTTCCAGTATAACCATCTGTTACAACTACGTCTGCAGCATCATCCATTAATGCTTTAGCTTCAACATTTCCAGAAAAATGAAAACCTTGTTGTTCTTCCATTAAGTGATATGCTTTTTTAGTTAATGTATTTCCTTTTGCTGCTTCTGTACCAATATTAAGTAATGCAACAGAAGGTTGTTCAATATTTCGGATTTTTTGTGCATAAATATTACCTAATTGTGCATATTGTAATAAATGCTCTGCTTTTGCATCAGCATTTGCGCCTACATCCATAAATACGAAACCTTTACCTGAAACAGTTGGTAAAGTTAATACTAATGCTGGTCTTTCAACACCTTTTATTCTACCTACGATAAATAATCCAGCAGACATTAAAGCGCCCGTGTTTCCTGCTGAAACACAACCGTCCGCTTCACCAGATTTCACCGCTTCTGCCATACGCACCATTGAACTATCTTTTTTTCTTTTGATTGCTCTAACAGGTTCGTCTTCCATTGTTATCGCTTCTGTACAGTGACGCACTTCCACGCGTCCGTGGTTAATGTCACATTTATTTTGGTCACCGAATAATATTATTTCTAAATCTTTAAAATCTTTGACCGCTTTTTCAACAGCTTCAAGAACGATGCCAGGCGCATCATCGCCACCCATCATGTCGATAGCTATTTTAACCATTTTGTTCATCCTCACTTGTATAATACATTTTAAAAGTACCCTTAAATACCAAAGTATCTTTGACGTACGAACATACTTTTATCATGAAATATTTATCTGTTATTTCAACAGCCTTTGCTTCTGCACGTACTGTATCATTTAACTTAACTTGTTTTAAAAATGTAACGTTACTTTCTTTAGTTAACACAACTGGTTTATGTATAAGTGCCACACATAGTGAATTAGCTTGAGCAAATAATACATGCCCTCTAGCAATCTCATTTCTAGTAAATACTGAATCTTCATCAATATTAATAAGAGAGATCGCTTGATGATCTGGTTCTACGTTGATCACATCACCTATGATTTCACTTCCATCAATAGATCGAATACTTTCGTGATTTTTTCTAGCAACAGATTTAATTCTTTTTCTTAACTCGGGAATATTTAAGTATGTACGATCCAATCTAATTGTTTGAATACTGACCGAAAAAAGAATACTCAAATCAAGATCCGTAATAAAGGGGTTTTTTTCTATTTCTTTTTTAATTGCCTCACGACGTTCCTGTTTTTTTAACTTCATAGTATTCTATCTCCCTATTTTTAGTACCAAGTCTTAAACATTCCTAACATATCATAACACTTTCTATTTCAATTGCTCAACTAAAAACGTACTACTTTTTATCATTCTATTTACTCAATTCTCAGTTCTTTCATTTCAAGCTTTATTTTAATAATTTCAAAAATAACATACAAACCACAAAGTTTTTATGTTAAATTAAATAAAAATATAATGTTTAATTAAAAAAGATGTATTTTATATATTAAATAATTTCATTAGAAATAATTGATTATTCATTTTATAATAAAGGGGTTAAGAACAATGAAAAAAGCAATAACAAGCACGCTACTCTCTGCTACATTATTCACATCTACTTCGGCCTTTAGTTTTGCAAAAGAAACAAATAGTGTGGTGCCAGAACAATTGGAATCATCAGACTCAACACATATTTCTAACCATACTGATGTAGAAAATTACTTACAAAATAACGCCTCATCTATCATTAATCGAAACCAGAAAACTAAAAATGAATCAATCAGTAAAAATGCGTTTAAACAATACAAAGTAATCAATAAAAACGTTGACACCACTGGCGCTTCACATTATGAGTTAAAACCAAAAATCAATAATATATTAGCGAATGATAGCACCATTAAAGTACATGTGAATCAACAAGGCAACGTCTCACTTATAAATGGGCATATCCATAGACAGCACATTGACATTAAAAACAAAGCTAACATATCACCATCCAAAGCTGAAAATTTAGCTTTTCAAGCAATTGGTAAACAAAAAAATGAAGTTAAAAATCTAAAAGGTTATAAAATTGTAACTCAAAATCAACTAGATATTAATAGTGAAAAAGGCAAATTAATACATAATATCGAATTAAATTATTTATCTCCTAAAGCCGCGCATTGGAAGATACAAGTCGATGCGAGCACCGGAGAGATTATAAAAAAACAAAACCTAATAAAACATGCAACAGCAGAAGGTTCTGGCACAGGCGTTAATGGTGATAAAAAATCTCCACTTTACTTAAGCAATGACAACGGACAATATTCATTAAACGACACAAGCAAAGATACTCATATCGAAACCAAAACAGCGAATGAAACTACAGATCAGTTTTCACCAATCACCCATGATTCAAATAATTTTGACAAAGATATTCAACGCGCAGGCGTCGACGCACATTTTTATGCAAACGAAGTTTATGATTATTATTTAGACAAATACGATAGAGAAAGCTATGACAATAAAGGCGCAAATATTAACTCTGTCGTACATTATGATAAAAATTATAATAACGCTGCATGGACTGGACAATATATGATTTATGGCGATGGTGATGGTAAAACATTTAACCCACTATCAGGTGCTAAAGATATCGTAGGGCACGAATTAACACATGCCGTAACAGAAGAAACTGCTAATTTAGAGTACACAAATCAATCAGGCGCTTTAAATGAATCATTTTCAGACGTATTTGGCTATTTCATCGATCCAGATAACTGGCTAATGGGCGAAGATGTTTATACACCGAATCAAGATGGAGATGCTTTAAGAAGCTTACAAAATCCAGAAAAATATGATCAACCAGCACACATGAATCAATTTTATACTGGAACTGATGATAACGGGGGCGTACATATTAATAGTGGCATTCCAAATAAAGCTGCGTATCTTACAATCCAATCTATTGGCAAAGATAAAGCAGAACAAATTTACTACCTAGCATTAACGCAATATCTATCATCAAATGCTGAATTTACAGATGCAAAAATAGCATTAAAACAAGCTGCCAATGAACTATATGGCAAGAATGGTAACGAATCAAAAGCAATTGAACAAGCTTGGAATGATGTCGGCGTTAAATAAATGAATATATTTTCATTAAATAATAAACAGCAGTGTAGCGCTTTTAAAGCGTTTCTACACTGCTGTTTGAAATATATGAACTTACTACATGCGCATTGAACGCTTAATCAAAACTCGTATATAGCAAATTATTCTCGACAAATGTTCTAAGTCGTTCATATTCAGGTTCAAAAAATGTACCTGACTGAATAAGTTCTGCTGCTTCATCTCTAGCTACTTCTAGCATTTTATAATCTTCTACTACATTCGCTACCAAGAAATCTGGCAACCCGCTTTGTTTAACACCAAAGAAATCACCAGGACCTCTCATTTCTAAGTCACGCTCACTTAACTCAAAACCATCTGTAGTTTGTGTCATTATATTCATGCGTTCAATACCTGTTTCAGTCTTTGGTGAAGCAATTAATACACAATAACTTTGTTGTTCACTTCGTCCAACACGACCTCTTAACTGATGCAACGTTGATAACCCAAAACGATCTGCATCGTAGATCATCATAAATGTTGCATTTGGTACATTAACGCCAACTTCAACGACTGTAGTAGAAACTAAAATATCAATCTCATGATTACTAAACTGTTGCATCACATGATCTTTTTCTTCAGAAGTTAATTTACCATGAAGTAAGCCTACTTTATTTGAACCATAATAAGCTTGCATAGATTCAAATAATGCCACGACATTTTGTACGTCTTCCAAATGTTCGGAACTCTCTATTAAGGGGCATATCACATAAGCTTGTCTACCTTTGTGCAATTCAACGGTCATTTGGTGCAAGACACTTTCATACGCCTCATGCTTAGACCAAGACGTAATAATAGGTTTTCTTCCTTTTGGTAATTGCTTAATTGATGAAACATCCATTTCTCCAAATACAGAAATTGCTAAAGTTCTAGGAATAGGCGTTGCAGTCATAAATAATACGTTAGTCATAGCGCCTTTTTCTCTCAATAGTTGACGTTGGTTAACGCCAAATCGATGTTGTTCATCTGTAATTACAAGCCCAACGTTGTTAAATACAACATCGTCTTGTATTAACGCATGTGTCCCAATGATACAATCTATTTCATTGTTTTCGAGTTGTTCCAATAATAATTTCCTTTTTTTACCTTTAACTGAACCTGTTAATAAGGCAATGTTCATTCGATCACCAAATATTTCAGCTAAACTTTCAGCATGTTGCTCTGCAAGGATTTCAGTAGGTACCATCAATGCAGATTGATAACCAGCTGTTTTTAATGCATACATACAAATAGCAGCCACTACTGTTTTGCCTGAACCTACATCCCCTTGTAAAAGCCGATGCATACGAAGCGGAGCTTTTAAATCTCTAAAGATTTCATTTACACTTTGTTTCTGGGCATCAGTCAATTCAAAAGGTAAATCTTCTATAAAATTTTTAACTAAATGAATATCATAATCAATTTCAATTGCTTCATCCGATGTTTTCTCGAGTCGATTTAACCATTGCATTCTTAATTCGAACATAAATAATTCTATAAACGCATATGTTCTTCTTGCCCTTAACAATGATTTCTTGTCAGGTGCCATATGCAATGTTTTAATTGTATCTTCAAGCGTTTCAAGTTTATATTTCTGTCTTAATGTTTTAGACAGCCACTCATGGATAGTCACATGATCTAACACTTGACGAATCATATCGCGAAGCGGTTTTTGTTTAATACCTTCTTTAATGCGGTAAACAGGTTCAAATTGCGCACCCTCTATGACTTGTTGGTTAAAGAACATTCGGTTCCCATTAATTTCTTGTTTGTTTCTATTCCATTTCCCTTTAATTGTAATCGTTTGATGTAGCTCAATTTTCTTTTTTAAATAAGGTTGATTGAAGAATACGCATTTTACAGCAATATTATTAACCATTAAATGGACAGTTAGCTTAGATTTGTTTCTACCAAAAAAAGCGACAGTAGGTGTGGAATAAACTTCCCCAACAACTGTCACCATCGCTTGATCTTCTGCCTCATTTAAGTCAACTACAGTATTATCTTCATAACGCGTTGGTAAATATAAGATTAAATCCTCTACTGTATAAATATTTAATTCATTTAATACCGATAAGCGTTTTGGACCTAAACCTTTTATTTCAGCTAAAGGAAATGGACTTTCTATTAAATTGACTTTTGACATTTTAATCACCAAATATTTCTTGTTTTAAACGCTGCCCTGTTGGTGTGCCTGCTAAGCCGCCACGCCCAGTTTCACGTAATGCAGAAGGCATTGTTTGACCAATCTTATACATTGCTTCAATAACTTCATCCGTAGGTATTCTAGAAGTTACACCTGCTAACGCCATATCTGCTGATACAATAGCATTAGACGCGCCAGCAGCATTTCTTTTAACACATGGTACTTCTACTAAACCTGCTACTGGATCACATACTAAACCTAGCATATTTTTCAAACAAATTGCAAAAGCTTCAGAAGATTGTTGAGGTGTGCCACCTGCTAGTTCAACAGTTGCACCTGCTGCCATGGCAGCTGCCGAACCCACTTCCGCCTGACAACCTCCAGCTGCGCCTGAAATAGAAGCATTATTTGCAACTACAAATCCAAAGGCGCCAGAGCTAAGTAAGAAGTTCAACATATCTTTACGTGTAGGCTCAAGACGGGGTTTTAATCCAAATAAAACACCTGGAACCACACCTGCAGAACCAGCCGTTGGTGTAGCACAAATTTTACCCATTGCAGCATTGACTTCATTTGTTGCCACTGCCTTACTAACAGCATCTAATAATGTAGGCCCTGCTAAAGATTTTCCTGTTTTTAAGTATGCTTTAATTAATACCGCATCCCCACCGGTTAAACCAGTCGTGGATGTTACACCTTCTAATCCTTCATCTAAAGCATTTTCCATCGTTTGTAAGTTTTTATCCATATGTGCATATATTTCATCTTCTGATAATCCTGTAACTTCCATTTCTTGCTCTAGCATCACTTCATAGATTTTTTTATTTTCTGCCTCACATTTTTCAATAAGCTCTTTCACGCTTTTAAACATTGATATCCCTCCATTAAGCGTCGCCCATGAGTGAGACTGTCACTACACCATCGACGTTTTTAATTTTTTCTATTATTTCATCATTTATAGCATCGTCTAATTCACAAGTCATCAAGGCTTGGTCACCTTTTTCTTTTCTTGAAACTTGCATACTCCCCACATTGATACTCGAATCACCTAATATATTAGCTACGCGACCAATCGTGCCAAATGTATCTTTATGGAATACTAAAAGTGCTGGGTAATTGCCACTAATTGCAATACTAAATCCATTAATCGCGACAACTTCTATTTTGCCACCACCGATAGATACGCCTTCTACAGAAATTTCTTTATCTCCATCTCGCATATTAATCATAGCAGTATTAGGATGAGAACGTTCTTCTGTCATTTCAATAAAATTAACTTTCATTCCAATGTCCTCAGCAGTTTCTATGCTTTTTTGGATTCGATCGTCATCTGTATCATAACCTAATAGACCACCAACAAGAGCAACATCGGTACCGTGGCCTTTATATGTTTCCATAAATGAACCATAAAGGTATATATCAACTTGTTTTGGTGTTTCATTGAATAAGTCTCTAGCCACTAATCCAATCCTAACTGCACCCGCTGTATGTGACGATGATGGACCAACCATTGTCGGTCCAATGATATCGAAAACTGTTTTATATTTCATAAATTATACCCCGCCCTTATTTTTAATTGTTCTAAAGTGTTGCGCTTACATTTTATGGCATCTATATTATTATAACAAGTTAACTTAACATAATAAACTAATTCTGGTTGTGCTGCTTTTAATTTAATATTACCCAAAATGGCACACCATTTTGAACAAAAATTATATATAAGTAAAGTTTCAAAATCATTTATCTTTACTAGCGAATTTTTCAAATGAAATGCACCGATTTATTATACACTTTTTTCAACAAGATAGGTTAAATATGGCAACAATGTATTGCAAAAAGAAAAATATACGCAACTAGATATGATTATCTAATTACGTATATGGATTAAAATGTTATTTTTATCGACTCACTTAAAGCTATTCAACTGAAAACAGATATTGGTAAACGGGTTGATTACCTTGATGTTGGTCTATTTCTATATCAGGATATGTCGCTTCAATCCACGATTCAACGCTTGAAGTGATATCAGCATGCGCATCTTCTCCAACAATCATAGTGATAATTTCACTTTCATCCGTTATCATTTCTGCTAATAAGTTTTTAACTGTTTCAATCTGATCCTCATTACTTGTAATAATTTTATCTTCGACCAAGCCCATAAATGCATCTTTTTTAATCTCAACGCCGTCCACTTTTGTGTCTCTTACAGCATATGTAACAGAGCCTGACGTGACTATTTCTAATGATTCAATCATTCGCTTTTTATTGTTTGTCAACGTGTCTGCTACATCAAAGTTAAATAGTGCAGCAATACCTTGAGGTATCGATTTGGTTGGAATCACAACTGCTTCTGCTTCAACTATCGTCGCAGCTTGTTCACTTGCCATCATAATATTTTTATTATTTGGCAAGATAATTGCACGTTTACACTGAGATTGCTCAATTACTTTGACAATGTCTTCTGTAGATGGATTCATTGTCTGTCCGCCACTGATGATATGCGTAGCGCCCATCGATTTAAACAACTCTGATATACCTTCACCCATAGAAATAGCGATAACTGCAGTATCTACTGTTGTCATATCTTGATTTGAATCAACATTTTGTCCTTTTTGTTCTTTTTTAACAACTTCTCGGTGTTGTTCGCGCATATTTTCAACTTTTAATTTAATTAATTCACCATATTGTTGTCCGTAATTAAACACATCTCCAGGTTTTTCAGTATGTACGTGAACTTTTACAATTTCATCATCATTAATCACTAATAATGAATCACCGTATTGACTCATATCTTCTCTAAAAGTATTTTCATCAAAGAATTTTTTATTTTTACCAAAACGGACCATCATTTCTGTACAATATCCATAAATAATATCTTCCGTATTGATAACGCCATGGAAATCATGCGCTTCGTTCACTAAAGTATCTGTATCTAATTTTTGTGTTTCTGCACTTATTGTTTCTCCTTTTAAAGCTTTAAGAAAGCCTTCATATACTACTACTAACCCTTTACCACCACTATCTACTACACCAACTTCTTTTAATACTGGTAATAAATTAGGCGTATTTTCTAGAGAAATTTTAGCTTGCTCTATAATATAAGTCACTAATTCAATACAATCTTCTGTTTCTGGGGCTTTTTCTAGACCTGCATCTGCTGCATCTCTAGCCACTGTTAAGATTGTACCTTCTACTGGTTTCATAATTGCTTTATATGCTGTTTCAACGCCAGCCTTAAAACTGTCTGCTAGTTGTTGTGTATTAATTTCATTATACTCTTCTAAATTTTTACTGAATCCTCTAAATAACTGCGATAAAATAACACCAGAATTGCCTCTCGCTCCCATTAACAGACCTTTGGAGAATGTTTTGCCTAGTTCACCTATATGTTGTGACAAATTCTCTTCTACTGCTTCTCTACCAGATGTCATTGTTAAATTCATATTTGTCCCTGTATCTCCATCTGGTACTGGATATACATTTAATGAATCTACTAAATCTGCATGATTAGATAAATTTTGTGCCCCTTGAATTATCATTTCGGCAAATAATTTACCATTTATTTTGCTAACCATTACGTTATGTCCTCCTAGTTTTTCGTGCCATTATCCACTCGCACACCTTGTATAAATATATTAATTGAATTTATTTTTACTTTTAATGTTTGTTCTAATGTATATTTCACTGTTGACTGAACATTGCTTGCTACTTCTGATATTTTAGTACCATAACTGACAATAATATACATATCAACATCTAACACGCCATTTTCTTCTCTGACAACAATGCCTTTTGCATAATTTTCATAGCCTAATATTTCAGCAATGCCATCTCTCACTTGTTGTCTAGAAGCCATACCAACAATGCCATAACATTCTACTGCTTTACTACCAACCACTGAAGCTATTACTTCGTTCGAAATATCAATACTACCATAATCATTTGTGATTTCTAATGTCATTTTATTGGGCCTCCTAGTTTATGGTTCTTATTTTAGCTTTGATACTTATCGTTTTTAAATTTAAAAAACACAATATTTATCCACAGTTTAGAATTATACCATAAAATGAGTGTAACAAAAGCATAAGCATTGTAAAGAAAATTTTTTCATTTTATTGCCATATCCTTTTATATGTGGTACATTATTCAGGTATGTAGTAGATACGTGTATTTATATTTATTAAAGGAGGTACTTTCATGGGCAAACAATGTTTCGTAACAGGTCGTAAAGCTTCAACTGGAAACAATCGTTCACACGCTTTAAATTCTTCGAAAAGAAGATGGAATGCTAACCTTCAAAAAGTTAGAATTCTTGTAGACGGAAAACCTAAAAAAGTTTGGGTTTCTGCACGTGCTTTAAAATCTGGTAAAGTAACTAGAGTTTAATAAATATAATGCACGAAAAAGACCAATCCTTATGTGGAGGATTGGTCTTTTTTTATTTCTTTAAAATGACTTTTTTCATATTAATCTTTACTTTTTATCATTAGCACACTACCCTTAGTAATTGATACAATCCCTTGTGCCTTAATCAGCTCATTAGATATGGTTAAGGTTGATCCTAATTGTAGGGACGCATGCTTCAATTCATATTTAAAGTTGGTTAATGAAATCATTGTAGGATACATTATAGGTATAAATGATATATACGGGTAATTAATATCTCGTTCAATATGATGCTCACCTGTAGATAAATATGAAATTTCATTTTGGTGATCGATTATTTTAATGGTAATTTGTTGTTGTGTATAGGCTGGTTTTTCTAGTATTTGTAAAGCGCCCATAAAATGATCTAAACGGCCGCCTGTTGCACCATATATATCAATCTCATTATAACCACAATCAATTGCTTGGCCGATACCTAGCGCTAAATCAGTATCGTCTTTTTCAGAAGCGTAAGGATTAATCGTGAGCTTATCTGATAAATAAGCTTTTTCCTCTTTCGTGATTGAATCAAAATCGCCAACTGCAAATGTTGGTATAATACCTGATTCGATTAAATTTAATGCACCTCGGTCAATACCTATCCAAGCTTCGTCTTCTTTTTTTTGTAAAATATTTTTGGGCAAATTTCGTTTACCACATAATAAATTGACTTTCATCGATTTCAACCTTTCAATATCTGAGTCGCTGATTGATAATCATCTTGTTTGAAGAAATAGGAACCTGCAACCAGCATTGTTGCGCCATGTTCTATTACAGATTTAACGGTTTCATCATTAATACCACCGTCTACTTCGACCTCAAATGTTAAATCAAGTTCTTTTTTGATGTTCGAAAGTTGATCAAGTTTGTCTAAGCTTTCTTGAATAAACGATTGTCCTCCAAAACCAGGGTTAACTGTCATTACGAGTACATAATCTACCATTTTCAACACAGGCGCAATGGACTCTACGGGCGTACCTGGATTAATCACTACACCCGCTTGCACATTTGCATTTTTTATTTGTTGAATTACTCTATGAATATGCGGTGTCGCTTCAACATGTACAGAAATCATATCTGCGCCCTGTTCTGCAAAAAGTTCTACGTATTTTTCTGGTTCTTCTATCATTAAATGTACATCTATTGGCAAACACGTACCTTTTCTTACAGCTTCTAATATAGGTAAACCAATTGAAATATTTGGAACAAATTGTCCATCCATCACGTCAAAGTGCACGCCATCCACGCCCGCTTTTTCTAAAGCTTTTAATTCTTCTTGTAGCTGTAAAAAATTTGCTGATAATAATGAAGGATATAATTTTGCCACTTAATATCTTTCCTTTCTATTTGAAATTTCATTGAAAATTTGTAAATAATGTTCATATCTAAACTGCGCTATATTACCATTTTCTAATTCATGCTTCACATTACATTTGGGTTCATTGATATGATTACAATCTCTAAATTTACATTGTTCACCATATGTATTGATTTCCATAAAATAATGTTTTACTTCTTCTTTTTGAATATGATTAAAATCTAATGCACTAAATCCTGGCGTATCAGCTATATAGCCATTGTTTCGTTCAAATAATTCTACATGTCTTGTCGTGTGTTTACCTCTATTTAAAGCTTTAGATATATATTGTGTTTCGATATTCAAATTTGGGAAGTATTTGTTTAATAATGTTGATTTCCCGACGCCTGATTGACCGCTTAATACAGCAAGACCGTCGCCCCATTGTGTAAAAACTTGATTAATATCCTCATCAATGCTAATAAATTGTGTTTTGTATCCCATATCTTCATATACTTTTAATAATTCTAAAATATTATCTTCTATTTTAGCTGATGTGATATCTCGCTTCGTTACTAAAATACGTGGTCTCATATGATAAGAATGAGCAATAACTAAAAACCTATCTAATAACTGAGTCGAAAAATCAGGCTCTACCGCACTCACCACTAATATGAGATGGTCTACATTACTGACTGGTGGTCTTTTCAATTCATTCTTTCGTTCATGAATATGTTGGATATAACCTTCTGTTATATTTTCAACATCGAAATCTACTACATCACCAACAATAGGAGAGATTTTATTTTTTCTAAATAAACCACGTGGTTTGGTATCGTACATTTCTCCACTGACGTCTACGCGGTAAACGCCACTTAACGATTTTATGATGCGTCCTGTTTTCACTTAGGCACCCCTTCTTTTTTAAGCTTTACTTTTTATATTATATCAAAGGCCTTTTAATTTAAATACGATTTAAGACTAATTCAGTTAAAAATTAAAATTTCAAATAAATAACAAAGCACTATTTCTACACAGTATCAGTAGAAATAGTGCTCTGTTTTTGTTGGTTAATATGCTAAATCTTTTTGCTCACATGTTTCAATTCACTAAAAATCGTAAGGGATATCTTTATCTGCAACGACTTTACCATCCACACGGATCGTATAACCCGCCGTTTCACCTTCTTCGATTGTCATAGGAATAGTGACTGTCTTGTCATCTTTTATTTTGAAACTTTGCGCAGCTGACGTCCCTTCATCATCTTTATCACGTACATATACCTTTACTTCTTGACTCTCATCATCATCACCAGTATATGACACTTGGTATGTTTCTGTATATTCCTTGGTTTCTTTTTTCTCATCCTTATCAGAATCTGATGAGTCATCATCTTCCTTTTTCTCTGAATCTTTGTCCTCTTTTTTCTCTTTGGATTCAGGCTTGCCTGTAGAAACTACAAATTCTATAGTAGATCCTTCGTCAACTTCTTTATCTTTCGGTGATTGGCTAATTACGCTATCCTTATCGACCGATTTGTCTGAACGTTTTTCTACAGTCACTACTTTAAACCCTTTTGATTCTAATTCAGATTTAGCAGTTTTAAATGATTTGTCCTCATAGTCATCTACATATATCTGTTTTATACCTAGTGATTCTGTCAATTTAATATTGCTATTACTGATTTTCACTCTTTCGCCTGGTGAGATATTTTGTGTTTCAATTAAACCTTTTGACACATTTTGTTTGGTATAAGATTGATCGACTTGTGCGTCATCGATTCCTAAATCTTTTAATTTATCTAACGCTTCTGATTTAGGTAATCCATATAAATTAGGCATTTCTGCTGTTTTAGGGCCTTTAGATAAAACAATATCAACTTTGCTGTTTTGTTCTAAACGTTCACCTTTACCTGGCGTTGTTTTAATAATTTTATTTTCAGGATATTTATCACTATATTCACGTGACGTTTTACCTAAATCTAATTTATTTTCTTTTAGAATGCCTTCTGCTTCTTTTTCAGTTTTGCCTATCAAATTGGGAGTTTCTAAATATTTATTACCAAACATGCCCATAGCCATAAATCCAAAAAGCCCAAATAAAAGTAACACAATGATCAAACCATAGAAAAACTTTTTCTTTTTAGACCTCTTTTTAGGAGGTACTGCATATAATTGCTCTTCATTCGTTTGAAAATATTGTTGGTTAACAATTGGAATTTGCATTGTTTGGTGCATATTTTTCGATTTATCTTCTTCGCGTGATTGGTTGGCAATTTCTGCTTTATTAATAGGCACAGTTTTAGTATCCGCATCCACAGAATAGTATCTTGCTTCATTCATGCGTTCTTGTGATAACACCGTTGATAAATCTTCTAGCATTTCTTTAACAGATTGATAACGTTCTGCTTTATTTTTTTCTGTAGCTTTAAGTACGACATTACTTAACGATTGTGGTACTTCTGGTCGTTTATCTGTAACGTTAGGCATAGGATCTTGAATATGCTTTATGGCAATACTTACAGCCGTCTCACCAGAGAATGGGGGATGACCTACAAGCATTTCATATAAGACAACACCTATGGAATAGATATCAGTGCCATTATCTGTAGAGTCACCACGAGCTTGTTCTGGAGAAAGATATTGAACAGTACCTAAAACATGGTTAGTTTGCGTCATTGTTGTTTCACTCAAAGCTTTTGCAATACCGAAGTCTAATATTTTTAACGTTTGATCACTATTTATCAATATGTTTTGAGGTTTTATATCACGATGTACAATCTTTGTATCATGCGCATGTTTTATTCCCTCTATAATTTGTTCCGTAAAATTGATAACAGTTTGGATATCTAAAGGACGATGTTGTTGAATATATTCAGACAAAGTGGGGCCTTCTATACATTCCATGACTAAGAAGAAATATTCATCATTTTCAGTAACATCAAAAACGTTCACTATATTTTTATGTGAAAGTTGTGTTAAATTATGAACTTCACGCTCAAAACGTTTAATCGTTTCTTCTTTCTCACCAGAAGGTATTCTAATCGCTTTAATTGCTACCTTTCGATTCAAAATGGTGTCATCAGCTAAATACACTATACTCATGCCACCGCCGCCAAGTTTTTTAATCACTTTATAACGTTCACTTATTAGTTTTCCAATCATACCTTATCTCCTTCGATTTCTGCTAAAACAATGCTCACATTATCATTTGTATCTTGAGACAATGCCAATTCAATAAGATTTTGACCATGTGTTTCTAAATCTGTTTCTTGCATTAATGCTTCTTGTATCATGTGGTTTCTTACAAAATCTGTCAGTCCATCTGAATTCAGAAGTAGAAAATCATAAAAATTCGTTTTTTTAACAAAAATATCTGGTGTAACAACTTTATCCGTTCCCATCACTTTTGTAATAATATTTCTTTGAGGATGGTTAAATGCTTCTTCAGCACTAATTTGACCTAACATAACTAAATGATTGACGAAAGAATGATCATTTGTAACTTGTTCAATCTCTCTGCTATTTACTAAATAGCCTCTTGAATCGCCTATATTAGCTACAACAACATATTCATCAAATACAAGTGCACACACACAAGTCGTCCCCATACCTTGATATTCAACATTTTCCGTTGACATTTCGTACAGTTCGCGGTTAATAGCTTTTAATGTAGTTCTTAGCCAGTCTTCAGCTTGTTTAGGTTCAATTAAATTTTCCTCTTCAAAACGACGTTGCAATTCGTTCGTCACAAATTGACTAGCTACTTCTCCTGCTAAATGTCCACCCATACCATCACAGAGTACAAGTAATTGTTGTTCTGTTTGGTTATAGAACACACCACCTGCATCTTCGTTCTTATCACGATATTGACCTGTGTTAGTAAAAAATTGTGCTTTTAGCATACTATTACCTCGTTTCTACTTTTCGTTCCTTAGCTCTTAATTGACCGCATGCTGCATCAATGTCAGCACCTTGTTCTCTTCTTATTGTGGCGTTGATGCCTAATCGATTTAATTCTTTTTCAAATTTAAAAATATCTTCTTTTGGTGTCTTAACGTAATTTCTTTCTGGTACATGGTTTACAGGGATTAAATTGACATGACAGTTTAGTTTTTGAATCAAGTGTGCTAACTCTCTTGCATGCTCAACTTGATCATTGACGCCTCCAAATAATCCATATTCAAATGTAATACGTCTATTCGTTTTTTCCTGATAATAAGTAATAGCTTCCATTAATTTTTCAACATTATAAGCTCTATTTATAGGCATTAATCTAGAACGAATTTCATCGTTTGCACCATGTAAGCTGACTGCAAAATTAATCTGGATATCCTCATCAGCAAAATCATAAATTCTTGGTATGATACCAGAAGTTGACACTGTGATATGGCGTGCACCAATATTTAAACCATTATCATTATTTACGATTTTCAAGAAATCCATCATTTCATCATAATTTTCAAATGGCTCTCCAATCCCCATAATAACGATTTGTGATACACGTTCCCCAGTTTCGTCTAATGCTTTCTGAACGGTGAGTACTTGAGATACGATTTCTCCAGCTTCTAAATTACGCTTTAAACCACCTAATGTAGAAGCACAAAATGTACAACCAATACGACAGCCAACCTGAGTCGTGACACATACAGAGTTACCGTACTCATGTCTCATTAGTACGGTTTCAATAGTATAACCGTCTTGTAATTCAAATAAAAATTTGATTGTTCCGTCTCGACTCTCTTGCTTAACTACTGTTGTCATAGCTGTCATTGCAAAGTTATCTGCCAATAATACTCTTAACGCTTTAGATAAGTTTGTCATTTCATCAATGCTATTCACTCGTTTTTCATATAACCATTCAAAAATTTGCTTAGCTCTAAATTTTTGTTGGCCGTGCACTTTTAACCAATTTTCCATTTCATCATATCTAAGTGAATAAATTGATTGCTTTTCGAAATCAGGAAGGAATTTATTTTTCTTCTTCTTTTCTGTAGTAATCATCGTCTATTGTTCCTTTCTTTTTATCCTAGTAATAAAAAAGCCATCAGAGTTAAAGTGCTGCGGCAGTACTTGTAAAGTTTTTACCTTTTCTCCACTGATTGGATGTTCAAATAGGTCAAATTCAAAATCTTTATTTTCTTTTAAAAATGTATAAATAACATTTTCATTTTCTAACTGTTCAATGGTACACGTAGAATAAACTAATGTGCCCCCTGGGCGTAAACTTTCTTTAACATTATTCAATATCTCTAATTGCATATTTACTAATGATTGAATACTTTGCTGACTCTGTTCATATTTTATTTCTGGCTTGTGTCTCAATACACCTAAGCCACTACATGGTGCATCCACTAAAATCTTATCATACACTTTATCATATTTTTGGGTTGCATCGTGATCAAAAGCAGAAATGTTAGATAATCGTAATTTTCGAATATTAAAATCAATTAAATCTATTTTGTGCTCATGAATATCAGTAGCGTCTACGTGTCCACTCCCATGAAGTGTTTCTGCTATATGGCAAGCTTTTCCACCTGGTGCACTACAAGCATCTAATACTAAATCTCCTTCTTGAAGATTCATGATTTCTGCTACAAACATAGAACTTTTATCTTGAATAGATACTAAGCCATCTTTAAACATTCGAGACTCAATAATCGGTTTCCCACTAATATGTAAACAAACCGTAATATCTTCGTCTTGCGTCACCGTATAACCATCATTTTCTAAACGCTGTATTGCTTCTTCAACTGTAATTCTAGTTAAGTTCACTCTAACTGTAGTAGTAACTTTAGTTAAAAACGATTGAGCAATTGCTTCTGTTTTATCAATACCGAAGTGTGTCGTCCAATGGTCAACGAGCCATTTAGGCAAACTATATTGAACGGCAATGCGTTTCTTTTCATCTTTAATTTCACTAAAATCAGGTAACTCACTGCGCATTAAATTCCTTAAAATGCCATTCACTACATTCCCGTTATGTGGACCACCTTTAAACTTTGCAATGTTAACAGCTTCATTGATAATCGCATGCTGAGGTACTTTATCTAAATAAACATATTGATAAATACTCATCCACAATAGCTGTCTAACCCATCCTTTAAGTTTTGTCCGTAGAAATGGTTTCAACAGATAATCAAGTGTATATTTTCTTTTTAAAGTACCATATACAAGCTCGGTAAATAAATTTTTATCTGCTCTGTTTAATTCATTATTTGATAATACTTCATTGATAATAATATTACTATACGCTTTATCATCGATAATATCTTGTAGTGTTTCAAAAGCTAATAATCTAACATTTGTTTCAATTGTCATGACAATACCTTCCCAACGAGCGTGCCTTGCACACCACTTAAATAATTAGCTGTAAGCATTCTTTTTTTACCTGCAACTTGAATATCCGTTAATGCGATTGCATCATTTGAACCAGTAGCAACGATGATAGCCTTCTTAGTCGTTTCTATAATTGTGCCAGGTTCACCATTTTTATCTTTTTCAATGCGAGAAGCATATATTTTTAAATTTTCACCATCCATGATTGTATGTGCAACTGGCCATGGCGATAAGCCTCTAATTTGATTGTAAATTGCTTCTGCAGACATTGACCAATCAATTTTTTCATCTTCACGACGTATATTGGAAGCAAATGTCGCTTCATCATCATTTTGGGCAATACTATCATTTGTGCCATTAATGATGGAAGGTAGTGTTTCTTTTAATAAATCCGCACCTAAAAAACTAAGTTTATCATGCATAGAGCCAACGTCATCTTGCACTTCAATATCAATTGCTTGTTGGGAAATGATGTTCCCAGCATCTAATTTTTTAACCATATACATAATAGAAATACCAGTTTGTTTTTCACCATCAATGATAGCTTGGTGTATTGGCGCACCGCCTCTATATTTTGGTAATAGTGATGCATGAACGTTGATTGCACCTAATTTTGGTGATTGTAATAATGACTCTGGCAGTAATTGACCAAACGCTGCAGTCACGATTAAATCAGCATTTAATCCAATTAATTCTTCCAATTCTTGAGATTGTGATAATTTTTCTGGTTGATAAACCGGGATTGCATGTTCAACTGCCACTTGCTTTACGGGCGGCGGTGTCAATTTGCGTTTTCTACCAACTGGTCGATCTGGTTGTGTAACCACTGCTATCACATTATGTTCAGCGATTAGCATTTCTAATACTTTTGTTGAAAATTCTGGTGTTCCCATAAAAATAATTTTACTCATAATCGAAATACGCCTCCATTTCTACCTCATTCAAAATTTTATTGGCACGTGCTGTAAATAGCTTACCTTCAAAATGGTCAATCATGTGCAATATCATGCGCGCAATATCATCATATGCAGTCATTTCTACTTCATTTCCATTTTTGTCATTACTTTTTATTACAATCATTTCACTTCTTTTTACTTCACCAAACACGCCGGGTAAAGAAACAGAGCCTTCTAAGTCAGTTACTGTTTTATCCGATTCACTTATTATTCTAGGATTGATAAGTTGTAATAAACCGTCTGCTTCCATATCTATAATAGCTACTTTTTGAGAAATACCTATTTGAGGTGCACATATTGCAGATGCTTCTACTTCATACAGAGTATCTTCTAAATCAAGTAATAATTGTGCTAAACTTTCATCAAACAATGACACATCGGGTATCTTTTTTTGTAATATTGGGTTTTTTCCCGAAACAAGTTGCTTTATTGTCATTTAATTAACTCCTCATAAAAATTCATCACATCATTATAACTTATTTTAGTTGAATTTGCATCAAGCTTCGTTAAAATAACAGTTGCGTTAAAAACATATTTTTATAAAATGAGTTCGTTGCGCTGGCCCTCAAGGATGACTAGAAAAAATAATATAAATGATATGGGACTTGCACAAGAACTAATAAGGCTAAGTGAATTACATGAGTAAACTCATGTATAAAACCCTGGGACTTAAATATCCATCCTCAAAATAAAGGACTCATCTGTATTAAAATGGAGGAGTCCTTTTTATATAAAAATCTGACGATTTTAACCGTGCATGCATACCTGGGCGTGGTTCGTGCCTGTAGTCTCTCACTCATACTATTCCCCAAGCGTGAGCACGTTGAAAATCGTTACAAAATATGTGTTTTAGCACAAAAAAATAAGGCCCTTTCGTATAATTTAATAAACACTACTAAACTAAATCAACGAGGTGCCTTATGTATAAAGATTATAATATGCCTCAACTTACACTACCAATGGCATTTTTCATAAACGATAGCATTGAAATCATGTGGCTTTCGCAAAATCTGCCTCTTTCTTATAAAACGATTAATCGTTTTCGAATTCAGAGCTGAGACGTTATTTACGTTTCATTCTCTTTTTAACACTATAAAAATAACCGTAGGCGTTTTACACAAAACAAGCCCTCGGTTAATTAAATGGATCATAGTGATAATTTATTAATTTGTATGCCAAACTCGTCATAGTTAAATGGATCCAACCAATTTTCAAATTTCATTCTATACTCGGACCATTCACTCGCTAACATGGAAAGCCAACACGTATCCCTACTTCGCTTTTTATAAATAGTATGGTTTCTAAATATCCCTTCATATTTAAAGCCAAGCCGTTTTGCCGCTTTAATAGAAGCTTCATTCAGCGCATCACATTTCCATTCGTATCTTCTATAACCTAAAGTGCCAAAAATATAATTTGCTAACAAATAATGTACTTCTGTCGCAACGCACGTTTGCTTCATTTTATTAGCATAATGTATATGGCCAACTTCAATAGAAGCATTTTTCTCGTTAATTCTAAGTAGAGATAACATACCAACTACATCTTGGTCACTACGATTAATGATAGCAAGAAAATACGGATCTTTCGTTTGTATTTTAGCATGAATATAAGATTCAAAAGCCTCATAGTTTTGGGGTTGTTCATCAGGTAAATAGGTCCAATTAGGTGCATCTTCGTTTGCCTTAAAGTGATGATATAACCGTTTAATATGGTGTGAAGATAACTTTTCTAATCTACAATATTTCCCTTCTAATACATCAATTGTCGGTGCTTTTGGTAATTCAAACTCTTTTAAATCTTCTCCAATAGGTTGATTAAATTCATTAACTCTCATTTTTATACACCCCACTAAGCATATTTAAATTATTAAAAGTATAACATTTATGAGGAGCAGTAGGATTATAAAATATTAAAGGCAATCGCGATTACTAAAATGAAATATTTTAAGATAATAAACATAAAAAGTTATAATAACTTCAAAGTCATAAAGGGCGCCGCTTATAATACATCTGACTACCGCTATAAACTCATATTAAAAAGGTTTTATTACGTTCATTATTCTATATTAGACAAAATCGATTTCAATAAACCAGGAAATTGTTGTTCTAATTCTTTAGATTGAAGCTGACTTAATCGCTTTGTTCCTTTTATAAATAAGTGGTATA
The DNA here is from genome assembly GCF_017891975.1 of Staphylococcus sp. GDY8P131P. Classification (NCBI taxonomy): domain Bacteria; kingdom Bacillati; phylum Bacillota; class Bacilli; order Caryophanales; family Staphylococcaceae; genus Staphylococcus; species Staphylococcus sp. GDY8P131P. The sequence continues at coordinate 191,798 of NZ_JAESKF010000004.1, read as the reverse complement.
CAGACTGATGCATTACACATTGAAGCTGAGACATTATATTTTGGGCTCAACTCCTTTCTGATTCAACTATTTATCATGATACGTTAATAAGTTACATCTTACTTATTAACAGCATTAGCTATTTCACTATGCATTAAACATTTCATTCTCTTTTAAATCCAAAACAATACCCTAATTTCTTGATATATTTACGATTTTTCACCCATTAAAATGCTTTGCTATTGTATATAAAACATCAATACCATTAAAAATATCTTGTTCGACAATATCAAATTGAGGGTGGTGGTGGTTGAATTGATGATCTGAACCTACATTTAAATAAAGTCCTTCGTTTCCTAGCTCTTGCACTCTTTCAATAAAATAAGTTGCATCTTCGCTGCCGGAAGGGGTGGTTTCATCTTTAGTAATATTCAACTCACTCATTACATTTGAAATTAATTGATATACCGTTTCTTTTAATTTTTTTGAAGGTAGAATACTTGGCGCTTCCCCCACTTTATTTTGAACGATGTTAACGTTAAACATATTTTCAATACCTTTAATGATATCGGTCACACGGTCGTTCATAAATTGGTTAACTTCGTTATTCATACCTCTTACTTCAATTTCAAGTTTCACTTCATCCGCAATAATATTTCTACTCGAACCCCCATTAATTTTACCCACATTAATTCGAGAGTCACCTTTTTCATGTCTTTGAATCGCATATAATTGTTGAATAAGTGTTGCTGCTGCCAATATCGAATTGCTACCATCTTGTGGGTTAGCACCTGCATGACTTGATTCACCATATATAAATAAATCATATTTCGTCGAAGCCATAAATCCTTCTATTGATGTAATGATCTCATTGGATTTTCCATTTAGACCAATGTGCGTCGCAAAAAAGTGATCAACATCATCTACAACGCCTTTTTTTACCATAGATAGGGCCCCACGCACACCTTCTTCAGCAGGTTGAAATATAAGTTTAATACGGCCCTTGTTTAAATGATTCAAATTTATTAATTGCGCTAAACCAATACCCATGGTCATATGAGCATCATGGCCACAAGCATGCATAAACCCTTCATGCTTTGAAATAAAATTTGCTTTATATGGCTGATGATGATTAGAATCACTTTCTTTAATGGGGAGAGCATCGATATCAAACCGGAATGCCAGCGTTGGTCCTGGTTCTTCAAATTCTTTTGTCGCAACAATACCAGTTAAACCATCTTTAAATTTTTCAATTGTAAAATGATTTTGTTCTAAAAACGCAATGTGTTCATTCAATACGGTGTCATTTGGTCTTCCCATCATATATTGAGTATCCATCACTGCTTCACCTATCTCCAAATCAAAATTTAATGATTTTAATATATGATATAATTCATTTGCTGTATTGATTTCCAAAAAACCTGGTTCAGGCAAAGCGTGTAATTTCCTTCTTAATTGACTTAAATATAATCTTTGATGATCGTCTAATAACATTCAATCACTCCTTTATTTCAATTCTCTTGTAACGCCGGGCCCTACTGGTAAACCAGTTATATAGAAAAACGCGACTAAAACAATCCATGTGGTTAAAAATGATACAGTGTAAGGTATCATTAATGATATTAATGTACCAACACCTGCTTTTTTATCATATTTATTTAAAAACGATAATATGACAACAAAATAAGGATTTAGCGGTGTGACAGTCGCAATAGAAGAATCAGCCACTCTATACGCTACTTGCGTGAAACCGGGATGTATACCAAGCTGCATAAACATCGGAACAAAAACTGGCGCTTCTAATGCCCACTTTGCTGAGCCAGAAGTGATTAAAAAACCAAGAAAAGCAGTAAATATAATATACATAATAATTAATGGAAATCCCGTTAAATTAATACTTTTTAGAAACTCTGCACCATTAACAGCAATCCAAGTAGCCATATTAGACCATTGGAAAAAGCTAATAAATTGAGCTGCAGCAAATGCTAAAACAATATAACCCGATAAGTCTCGAACAGCATCTGTCATATATTTACCAATATCATGTGTAGTATTAATTTTTCTATCAACAATACCAAAGGTAATACCTAATATTAAAAACAGGACTAAAATAATGGGGACGATACCATCTATAAATGGCGAATTTATGATTGAACCATCGTCGCCCCGAAGCGGGCTGTTGGGTATAAATAATGTAATAATGATTGCTAATATATAAATTGAAGCAGCAATCAATGCACTAATCAACGCTTTTTTAGCAGTTGGAGATGATTCATCTACTTCCAAATCTTCGACTTTTTTATTATATTTACCTAACCGTGGTTCAATGATTTTAGTCGTTACCAAGCCACCGACAACCGTGAGCGCAAACGTAGATACAATGTTAAAATACCAATTTGATACTGGTGAAACACTCATACTTGCGTCAATAATCGATGCCGCTTCTGTACTAATACCTGATAATAGCGCATCTGTTCCTACCACTAATAAATTTGCAGTAAAACCCGCTCCTGCTGCGCCAAATCCAGCTGCAAGCCCTGCAATTGGATGTCTACCAAGTTTATAAAATACAATTGCAGCTAATGGAGGGACTAAAATCATTGCTGCATCTGATGCAATATTTCCCATAATTCCAACAAATACGACAACATATGTCACTAATGAAGAAGGAGCTTTTGTAATTGTTTTCCTAATTACGTATTCTAATAGTCCTACCTTTTCTGCTAAGCCTACGCCTAACATCATAGCGATAACAATTCCTAAAGGTGCAAATCCAGTGAAGTTTGTTATTGTATTTTTCAACATGTATTGTAAACCATCGCCTGAAAATAAATTTTTAACTTCTAACGTTTTTTCACTACCTGGTGGTTTCACAGTTGCACCGAACATATTAAAAATAAAGGATAGTATAACTACTATGACTGCTAAATATATGAATAGAAAAAATGGATGCGGTAATTTATTTCCTAAATATTCTACTTTATTTAAAAATTTACTTTGCTTTTTCACTTTCTCTGCCATTCAAATTTCCCCTTTGTTTGTCAGAATATTCTGAAATATATCACTATATTTCAATGATTAAACTATAACGTCGACGGTTGGACGTGATCTGGTATAGGATTTTTATAAGGATGTTTTTCTAATTTTTCCTTATGTTCTTTTTGAATAGATTTTAAAAGATTTTCATCTTTTAAAATATGCAAAGCCGTATTAGCCATAATCCTTGCAGCCCGAAACATCCCTTTAAATGCATAGGTAGATGTCCCTTGCGAAACCATTTGCCAAGTATGTAATGGTGTTCCCATTGCTTCAGTAGTACATGTACATTGAGCTGTTGGTACGACCCAACTCACGTCCGCTACATCAGTAGAGCCCATCATCGGTTTATCAGAAATAACGTAATCGTTAACGATACGACTTAGTCTTTGGTGGTCTAATTTATTACTGTCGCTTATAACCCCGAAACTTTGCAACATATTTTGCGCATTATCTTTTTCTGCTTGTGTTAAAGATTGCCAAATGTTTTCAGCAAAATTTAATTCATTTTCAGAATATACAATTTCTGATTCTTCTTCTTTTAAATAGTGGTACATAATTTCTTCCATTTTTCTATTAGGAGAATAATCAGAACATGCTTTATCAATTTCTATTTCACACTCAGTACCTGTCATTAAGGCTGCACCTTGAGCAATATTTTTCACTCTTTCTAACAATTCATTGGCCCCTTTTAAATTTTCAGCACGAATCAAATATAAAACTTCAGCGTTAGCTTGAACTACATTAGGCGAAATGCCACCTGTATTTGTCACAGCATAGTGTATACGATTAGTATCAGGCATATGCTCTCTTAAATAATTCACACCAACATTCATTAATTCAACAGCATCTAACGCGCTTCTTCCCAATTCTGGTGAATTTGCTGCATGTGAACTGATACCTTTAAATCGAAAATAAATTTGAAAATTAGCTAGTGATTTGTTGCTCATGATGGCATTGGCTGGTGAAGGGTGCCAGCAAAAAGCATAATCTAATGAATCAAATACACCTTCTCTAGACATAAATGTTTTACCAGAGCCGCCTTCTTCACCCGGACAACCATAATAAATGACAGTACCTGGCAAGTTATGCGACTTTAGGTACGCTTTGGTTGCAATAGCGGCCCCTAATGAACCTACACCGAGTAAATTATGACCACAGCCATGACCGTTGATTTGTCCATCAATAGATTGTTCTTCATCAATAAGCGGTTTTTGACTTAAACCCGATAAAGCGTCAAACTCACCTAAAAAACCAATAACTGGTTTTCCATTACCATATTCTCCTTTAAAAGCAGTTTGAATGCCACCTAAATTTTGTTCAATTGCAAACCCTTCTGCTTCAAGAACCTCTAACAATTTCCCTGAAGATAAATACTCCTCAAACCGAGTTTCTGGATGTGACCATATGTATTCACTAGTTTTTGTTAACGTTGATTCTTTTTCTAAAATAATATTATTAACAAACTTTTGATGATTTGTATTATTCATAAAACCACTCCCTTTTATAAATTAATAATATGTTATCATTATAATTTATAAATAGAAAGCGTTTTCAAATACGATTTATGTCATTATCATATAGTTTAACTAAAAATAAGGGGGGATAAAAATGAAAATACATAACAACGCTTGCTTCTCACTTTGTATTTCTTAACCTCAATCTACTTTAAAATCTATTATAATAACGTAAGTTGCTCCAATTAAAAAATGAAAAAGACGAGACAGAAATCAGTTTTTGTTAAAAGATTTCGCCATCTCGTCTACGTATTGTTGGCTAGAAATAAATGGTTTTGTTATAAATACACACTATGTCATTCGTCAACGCTCAATGTTATATATAAGTCTGGAAAACGGTTGATATACCTCAGACTATTTTACATACCTTTAAAAATTAGAGGGGACTTGAATTTGATGCTTAACCAAGTAAGTCTTCTGATGTTGTATTAAAAAATTCTGTTAAAATTTTAACATCATGTTCTGATAACTTGGCTTGCTTGCTTTCTACACGTGCGATTAATTCAGTGCTTAAACCAGTGTTATAAATAGATGTTAAGCGATTCACTAATTCATCTACGCTTAAACCAATTGCTTCTCTATTACTTATTAAACTCATATCAAGACCTCCAACCCGTTTGTATTCACACTGTAAAATGATGATTCATTATGCTTTTATAATCATATGGAACCACATTACATATACGATTATCTATGCTGCCATTTTATATTGAGCTCCTTAGTATTCAATATAACTGTATTATCTATTAAAAGCAAACACAAATTAATTCCATAATTGAAATATTTTATATTTTTATAAAAACGGTGTAAATACTTTTTGTTATAAGTTGTAATAAGTCATTTTTGTAATCATAATCAAAAATGGATTTTAAAATTGATTTACTTCACTATTTTCTAATTCAATTGTCATTGAAGATGCGTTTTTAATAAAACCGATTTTTGAATATAATGGCGCTGCTTGGCTAGAAGCTTTTAAATTTACTACACTTATATTTTCTTCTTTACATTTCGTAAGCAATTGATCTAGTACATGTTTCCCTAAACCTAATCCTCTATATGATTTAATCGTGTATACATTAGTAATGTATCCCTCAACACCAGTATAATTATCATAAGCTGGTGGGATTTGTTGAAATACAACTGCTCCTGTTGATACAATTTGTTCATTCTCTATTAAAAAAACTTGGTAAATATTATTTTGCTCAAAAACATTTTCAAAATATGCTCTCATATTATCATCAATATTTTCAGTTGCTGGCATACCTTGATCTAGTAATTGTTCTTTTCTTAATTTAATAATTGTTTCTATGTCTTTTTGATTTGCAATACTCATCTCCATATCTATTACTCCTTTATAAAAAAATATGAGCAAATAAATTTACTACATATAAAAGCTATATTCAACCATTAAATTTCAAGTTTAATAAATAAAAGAATGGAGTAATCAACCAAATTAAAATTTTGTATTAAAACAAACTTAATTTAAAATAGCCATATGCTTTATAAATATATATTTATAAAGCCATTTAATATTTCACAAGCAGGCGTTTTAAGCATAGGGCAAACCTTTTATTTTATCTCAATGAACCTAAATCATAGATAGGGTAAAGCATTTAGACATATCTAAATTAAAATTTTATCTTAAACGTTCAATAGAAGGGTATTGTATTACTTGCTTTTTGAATATCTTTCGTATAAAAATATTGCTTACCTTTACCAGTGAAGGCAGGCATTAATATCAAATTCGCTTTTGCGTTGTATAACCATTCTGGGTTGACACCAGAATTTAAAATTTCTTGAAATTCTTGAAATTCTTTATTCCAATCCAAATTTACTTTCATTATATCACCTCGATTCCCATCACGGAACACTTGTTCTATTTTTAAAATTTAAAAAACAGAGCAAACGCTAAAATATTTACTCTGTTTATGACATATACATATTAAAATTTTCACAAATTATTTTTTAACTTTATCGACTAAATCGTTAAATTTATCTTTGGCGTTTTCTGCCGCTTCTTTCACTTTACCAGAAGTTTTATCTTCTTTACCTTCTTGTTCTAATTTTTCATTACCAACTACATTACCTGCTGTTTCTTTAAGGTTGCCTTTAACTTGTTCAAATTTACTTTCATCTGCCATGTTTCATTACCTCCTAAAAAATAATTTTGTAAACAAGATTAATTAAAATCTACCACATAAATATATAATCTAAACATAAAACAATCCAATTTCACACAATTGACAAAATTCATAAAATAAATGTACGCATATTATATTGAGTTCGTCTATACTTCGTTTCAGTTTTTATATACATATTTATATCCTTAACATTATCTTTTACTTCTTTAAAAAAGGGTTAGTTATCATATTATTATCAAATGGACAAACTGCTAACTAAGAAGTAAAAGCATAGTTAGTAAAACAGTCTATCCTTTTGTTTACCCTTAATTAAATTTTAACAACCTTAGAAACCCTTGAAAATACTGTGATTGAACTGCTTACACCGCTAAATCACATCATCATTTGAGGGTTGATATCTATCTTAAGTGATAATTTATCTTTTAAATATTGATCATGATAATAGTCATCTAAATATGTTAATGCTTCATGTAAAGCAGGTTCGCTTTTATATTTAATTAGTATTTGGAAACGATATTCATTGTTAATCCGCGATAGTGCCGCCGGAGATGGACCTAATACTAACGCTTTATCTGTTAAATGTTGTAACAGAATTTTATGGATGTGCTTAGATGCTTCCATAACTTTCTTCATATCTTTGTGGGCAATCGTAAAATTAATTAAAAAGAAGTATGGCGGATACTTACCTAATTTTCTGTAATTCATCTCTTTTTCAAAAAATGATGTGTAGTCGTTATCTTGAACATCTTTGATTGCATAATGCTCTGGGTTGTAAGTTTGAATGATGACTTCACCTTCTTTTTCATGACGACCCGCACGCCCTGAAACTTGTGTTAATAATTGATACGTACGTTCACTTGCTCTGAAATCTGGCAAGTTTAACATAGTATCTGCGTTTAACACTCCGACTAATGTAATATTAGGAAAATCCAATCCTTTAGCAATCATTTGTGTGCCTAATAAAATATCGCCTTTACCTGAACCAAAGTCATCTAACAATCGTTCATGCGCCCCTTTTCTAGAAGTCGTATCCACATCCATACGAATAATCTTGGCTGTTTCAAAATTTTCTTGTAACAACTCTTCCACTCTTTGCGTCCCAGTACCGACTTGTCTAATATGTTCACTTTCACAGTTTGGACATTTATTAGGTGGAACTTCTTGATGACCACAATAATGACATTTTAATTGGTCAGTCGATTTATGGTAAGTTAACGAAATATCACAATTAGGACATTGAGGGACATGACCACAATCACGACACAGCATAAATGAAGCATAGCCACGTCTATTTAAAAATAAAACAACTTGTTCTTTTTTATCTAATCTATCTTGAATCGCACTACGCAACCCTTCTGAGAACATAGAACGATTGCCTGAAGTGAGCTCTGCTCTCATATCTACAATTTTAACTTCTGGTAAGGCTTGTTGATTCACTCTATTTGGTAACGATAAAAGTTCATAAACACCTTTATCTGCACGAGCAAATGATTCTAAACTAGGCGTCGCACTACCTAAAATTAATGGACACTGATGATATTGACTTCGCCATTGCGCGATGTCTCTAGCATGATACCTTGGATAATCCTCTTGTTTATATGAAGATTCGTGCTCTTCGTCAATGATAATCATGCCTAAATCTTTAAATGGTGCAAATACACTTGAACGCGCGCCAACGCTCACGCTTGCTTTACCATCTCTAATTTTTTGCCATTCATCATAACGTTCACCCTTGGATAAACCTGAATGTAAAACAGCTACTTCATCACCGAATCTACGTTTAAATCTTAATACCATTTGTGGTGTGAGTGCAATTTCAGGTACTAACATCATTGCTTGCCTACCTTGCTTTAGTACGGTTTCGATTGTTTGTAAATAGACTTCTGTCTTTCCAGAACCAGTCACGCCATGTAATAAAAATGTCCGTTGTTCTTTTTTGTTAATTGTATCTATGATTGTTTCATACGCTTGTTGTTGTTCATTAGTCAGTGATTGTTTCTCATCTTGCTCAAACACACGTGTCGCAAAGGGATCGCGTTCTATAGTAGTGTCATATTTTTCAATAAAGCCTTTCCGTGATAACGTATCTATACTCGACTTTGAAAAGCCCATTTCTTCTAATTGTTTTAATAACACGACATGGTGATTTTCATCCATTAAATAGGCATATAGCTCATATTGTTTTTTAGACTTTTCTAAAGAACCTAATACCATATCGTAATCGAAACCTTCAACAATACGCACAGCACGTTGTTTCTTTTTATTTAAAGATTGAGATAATAGTGTTTTTTCAGTAATTGCTCCTTGCTTTAAAAATGGCGCAATAGTTGTTAGATCTTCATTTTTTTGAGCTTCTTTATATGCATAATGACCTTCAGCATTGAATCGTTGCAACAATGTATTGGGTATATCTGTAGCGTCTTTAATAGCAAATACCTTGGTATATTTAGCTTTGATAGCGCTTGGAAGCATAACCTCTAACATTGAAATTCGTTTTGTAACAAAATACGTATGATACCAGTCTGTCAGTTCAATTAATTCTTTCGTCAATTCTGGTTTGATATCTTGAATTTCTTTAACTTCTTTTAATTTTGATATGTCCATACTCGCATCTGATTGATCTGTTATATTCATTACATAGCCTTGAATTGTTCTTGGCCCAAAAGGGACAATCACGCGCATACCAATATCTATCATCGATTGGAATGTTTGTGGAATGATATAATCAAACGTAAAATCAACACTTTTAGAAGGTATATCCACAATTACTTTTGCTATCATTTTATTGCCACCTTGTTTCTAAACTGTCCAATATATGCTCCGCTAATACGACTTTTTTATGTTTACCTAACTCTACCGCCTTGCCGTTTTTATAATACATTGTATAAGCGTTATCATCTGAACTAAACCCAATCGTTCGATCTCCGACATTATTGGCTATGATGACATCGACATTTTTACTTTTTAATTTTTTTTGAGCATATGTTTCAATATTTTGAGTTTCTGCTGCAAAACCAACTAAAAATTGTTTATGCTTATTTTCTCCAAGATATTTTAAAATATCGGGCGTTCTTTTAAATGTTACCGTTAAGTCCCCTGCTTGTTTTTTTAGTTTATGATCTAACATTTCAGCTGGCGCATAATCAGATACTGCTGCAGATTTAAATACAATATCCGTACTATCAAACCGTAATTTAACCGCTTCAAACATTTGTTGAGCGCTTTCTATTGGTATAAGCTCTACATTTTTAGGAGCGTCTAGATGTGTTGGACCGGATATAAGTGTAACTTTAGCGCCTCTTTTTGATAATGATTCTGCTAAAGCATAGCCCATTTTACCTGAAGAACGATTGGATAAATAGCGAACTGGGTCTAATTCTTCAATAGTCGGACCAGCTGTTACTATCGCATGGACGCCCTTAAATTTACTATTTTTTTTATTCGGTAGATCATTATTAAAATATTGGTTTAATCTTTCTAAGATCTGCAATGGTTCTTCCATTCTTCCTTTAGCTACATAACCACAAGCTAAGAAGCCTTCGCCAGGTTCTAAGAAATAATAACCATCAGCACTTAAAGTAGCTAAATTATGTTGTGTTCTTTTATTTTCATACATATGAACATTCATTGCTGGTGCAATAAATTTAGGCGTCTCTGTAGCTAGTATGGTAGATGTCACCATATCATCTGCGATGCCGTTTGCTAATTTTGCTATTGTATTGGCAGTTGCAGGTGCCACGACAATAGCGTCTGCCCAATCTCCTAGAGCCACATGTTGAATTTCCTCAGGGTTTTGTTCTATAAAAGTATTTGTATAAACAGGATTTCTTCCTATAGCTTGAAAAGCTAAAGGCGTTACAAATTCTTGTGCGTGATCTGTTAACATAACTCTGACCTCATAATCAGCTTGTGTTAATTTACTTGTTAAATCTATTGCTTTATATGCAGCGATACCACCAGTTACAGCAAGTAATATATTTTTCATCGTAGTTCTCCTCCAAATAATTTATGTCTTCCCATCACTATCTTAAAATGATTTCGAACAATTAAATATATTCAATCATCAACCTATCTAAATAAATATTTGGTATTAATTTATTATAGCTAGGATAACTAAGCTTTTATCAATATGATTTATAGTTTCTCTAACAAATATATAAATCATTCTATTTAAAGAATGAGGTACTCGTATTGAGTAAAAATATGATTACTGTTTATTATACACAAATTAATATACAAATTAAAAAAGCACACCTCAATGATGTGCTGAACCTTAAAGCCAGATTTTTAGTGAGACTTTAAGATACACATAGTTTACTCGGTGTACTTTTCAAAATTTCAATTTTTTATTGATCATTTGCTTAGAATATTTTATTTTGTTTTTTCAGGATAAACTTCGCCGCCAGCAATTTCTTCTAAGGCTTTGCCTACTGCTTTTTTAGAACTATATCTATTTAGTAATGCACTACTTGGATGTTCGTCTAATTCACGCGCACGTTTTGCAGCTGTAGTTGCAATTAAATATTTTGATGTAATTTTAGATGTTAAATCATTTAATGGTGGATATAACATTATTTTTTTGCCTCCAATATCATTTTTCTATATTTTGCTTCAATACGTTCTCTTTTCAAATGCTCAGCTTCGACAATGGATTGAATACGTTGTTTAGCTAATTCTACTTCGTCATTAACCACAACATAATCATATAAGTTCATCATTTCAACTTCTTTACGTGCTTCGAGTACACGGCTTTGAATTTTTTCATCTGACTCTGTGCCACGCCCTACTAAGCGTTCACGTAAATGGTCTAAACTTGGCGGAGCTAGAAAAATAAATAATGCGTCAGGGAATTTTTTGCGCACTTGTTTGGCACCCTCTACTTCAATTTCTAAAAACACGTCATGCCCTTGATCCATAGTATCCTTTACGTATTGCACTGGCGTCCCATAGTAATTACCCACATATTCTGCATATTCTATAAATTGGTCTTGTTTAATTAATTCTTCAAACTCTGCTTTTGTTTTGAAAAAGTAATCTATACCATCGACTTCGCCTTCACGTATACCACGTGTCGTCATCGAGATAGAATATTTATATGATGTGGTTGGGTCATCAAATATTTTCTTTCTAACTGTCCCTTTACCTACTCCAGAAGGTCCAGAAAGTACAATCAACAAACCTTTCTCATTATCCATGACTTACTACCTCTCTAAGCTATTCTTCTATTATTAGACTATGATACCATAAGGAACGTTTAATTGTATAGCATACGTTCATACAATCTTTGTTCATGACCAAATCATTTCATCATGTTACAATATGTTGAATGATTAAAAATAAGGTGGCTGATAGTAATGGCATACGATGGTTTATTTACACGAAAAATGATAGAATCTCTACAATTTCTCGTTGACGGAAGAATCCACAAAATCAATCAACCAGAAAACGATACGATTATTATTGTAGTGCGTCAAAATCGTCAAAATCATCAACTTCTACTCTCTATCCATCCTAGTTTTGCTAGAATGCATCTCACAAATAAAAAATATGATAATCCTTTTGAACCACCAATGTTTGCACGTGTTTTTCGTAAACATTTAGAAGGTGGTTTTATTAAAGCAATTAGACAAATTGGTAATGATAGACGCGTAGAACTAGATGTTCAGAGTAAAGATGAAATTGGTGATACGATTCACCGTACCATTATTTTAGAAATTATGGGTAAACATAGTAATTTAATTTTAGTAGACGAACAGCGGAAGATTATTGAAGGGTTTAAACACTTAACACCTAATACAAACCAATACCGTACAGTAATGCCTGGTTTCCAATATGATGCTCCGCCGACTCAAAATAAAATGAACCCTTATGATACAACGGGTGCTGAAGTTTTAAAATATATAGATTTTAACAGCGGCAAAATAGCAAAACAATTACTCAATCATTTTGAAGGTTTCAGTCCTTTAATAACGAATGAAATGGTTAATCGCAGACAATTTATGACAACAGAAACCTTACCAGAAGCATTTGATAGTGTGATGGGTGAAACGAAAGAAACACCTACACCTGTTTTTCATAAAAATCATGAGACAGGAAAAGAAGATTTCTATTTTATGAACTTAGAACAGTTTTATGACGATGTTGTAATATATGAATCTTTACATGATTTATTAGACAGATATTATGATGCTAGAGGCGAAAGAGAACGTGTCAAACAACGTGCCAACGACTTGGTTAAATTTGTACAACAACAATTGCATAAGTACCAAAACAAATTAAGCAAATTAATCGATGAGCAAGAAGGCACCAAAGATAAAGAAATGCAACAACTTTTTGGGGAATTAATCACTGCTAATATTTATAGAATCAAACAAGGTGATAAATTTTTAACAACAATCAATTATTATAATGGTGAAGAAGTTACAATTCCATTAGATACAACAAAATCCCCAGCGACAAACGCTCAAAATTATTATAAAAAATACAATAAACTAAAAACAAGAGAACACGAATTGGCACGTCAAATTGATTTAACCAAAGAGAATATCACTTATTTTGAAAATATAGAACAACAACTTACTCATATTTCAGTTGATGATATTGAGGATATAAGAGAAGAACTTGCTGAACAAGGTTATATGAAACAACGTAAACAAAATAAGAAGAAAAAGAAATCGACAATCCAGCTACAAACATATATATCTACAGATGGAGATACTATTCTTGTCGGTAAAAACAATAAGCAAAATGATTATTTAACTAATAAAAAAGCAAGTAAAAACCATCTCTGGTTTCACACTAAAGATATCCCTGGATCTCATGTAGTTATCTTGAACGATAACCCGAGTGAAAACTCGATTAAAGAAGCGGCAATGTTATCCGGTTACTTTTCAAAAGCAGGTAATTCAGGCCAAATACCAGTAGACTATACTCAAATCAGGCACGTTCATAAACCTTCTGGGGCTAAGCCAGGATTTGTTACTTACGACAATCAAAAAACGCTTTACGCGACTCCCGATTACGACCATATTCAAAAAATGAAAATTAAATCATGATAATGAACGTATGGCTAAATTCTATTTTTTATAAAGCGTTATTTAACCTAGTTGATAAAAAGTTGACTACACAAACAAACATTGGGTTTTTTTGAAACCGCTCCTTCACCCCCTCTGTTATATTTAAGGTTTAACTGTTATTTATATTCATATCTTTCTATAGTGAGTAATTAGTTCTAATGCTTAAAATTAACAACGACAAAAAGAAACCGAGACAAACCTATCTCTGGATAAAAACAAACGTCAATTTCTATCATTTCAATAGAAATTGACGTTTTCTTTACTTTTTTAAACTTTTCCAAGGCCTTAACACATTATTTTCTTTACATTCAGTACATTAGTCAAACCAAGTATTTTGGTTGCAACACATCTGCAGGGATAGCATGTACCTTGAATCTACAGGATCTGGACAGAATAGCGGCAACGGGATAAAGCAATACAAAATATCAATATAATATGAGCCCCTAAAAAATTGCTTAATTTTGAAATTTTTTAGGGGCGCTATCGTGGAATTCACACCTCAACCTCTGTTTACTTTACGTTACTTTTTATCGGGTAATGCAAGTTGAAAATTCACACCGTATTTATCTATAATCCATGTAAATTCTCTAAATGGCGGCATCTCGGTTCTGGGCATTAGAATTGCGCCACCACTTTTTAACTTACTAAATAACCGTTCCATTTCTAATGGGCTATCTACTGTAACGTATAATGACATTGCTGGATTCATATCAATATCAACACCATTCATGTTATCAATTGCCATAAAGACTTGATCTTTTAATCGAAAAATAGCGTGTTGCACTGCCCCAGTCGGTTCCTCATCATTTTCATCATATTTTACCATTGCTAATATTTCGGCATCTTCAAACGCTTCTATATATAAATTAATTGCTTCTTCTGCTTGACCATTAAACATTAGAAACGTCGTTATTTTTGGAACTACCATGTACTTGCCTCCTTAAAACATCTTAATTATAGAATAAAACAAATTCACTCAAAAATCGAACTAATGCAATTTTAAAATTCAATAACATATCAAATTTAAATAACTATAGGTTTACTTTTAATTAAGATAAATTCATAAATCCATTACCTAAAACATCTCTCACATCATGAATAACTAAAAATGCATTTTCATCTTCTTCATTGATTAGTTTTTTAACTCTAGTCACTTGAGATTGTGGCACAACGACGTAGAGCATACTCGTTTCATTTTTACCGTAACCGCCTTTACCTCTTAACAATGTTGACCCTCTACCAGTAAAACGATTGATTTTATCACTGATTATTTCATTTTTACTTGAAATGACAGTAACTGCCTTTTTAGGGTTAAATCCTTCAATGATAAAGGAAGTTGCACGTTCTGTTATAAAAATCATAATAATGGTAAATAATACATTCTCTAATGGTAATACAAATAAAAATGATAAAACGACTAATCCATCTAAGACAAAAATACCTTGTGATGTTTTGATATCAAAATATTTATTCAACATTTTAGCAATTACAGATGTACCACCTATGACACCACCAGCCGCAATGACTAAACCGATGCCTACACCTACTAATACCCCGCCAAACGAAGCATTTATGACAAAATTATCAATACCTGTCTTAAAATTTTCCGTTAAATCTAAAAAGATAGAGATAGCCGTATTCGCAATAAAGGTATAAACAGCTGTTCTAGTACTTAAAAACCGCCATCCGATAATAATAACTAATGTGTTAATAATCAAAGAAGAAATTGCTGGTGAAAAGCCAAAAGCATATTTAAGCGCTAACGCTATACCCACCGTGCCACCGTCACCTAAATTAGATTCTAATATAAACGAATTAACTGCAATCGCACTAATGAAAGCACCAATCAAACAGATAATCACATTTTTAGTATGATCTTTAAATAATTGTTTTGCTAATCTCATATCATTTCCCCTTACATAAAAAATATAAAATAAAGGAAGCAGGTTAGAAATATAAAAATTAAATATCATTTTCCTATACCCACTTCACAAACTCATTTATTTTTTATTATTCGTGTTTATTTCAATCAACCAAGTGATATTGTATTTTAGATTTACTTTCAATAAGACACATTGCACAGCAATTGCATATCATGCTTATAACAACAAATTATTTTACTTTTAAACAATTATAGTTAAAATAAATATAAATAACATTGGAGGTATTTCATGTCTTTTTATATTATTCCGCTTCTTATTGCAGCTTTAGTTTTGATTATCGGTTTTATTATTATAAAAATTATGATTCGTTGATGTATTAACTATAGCATATTGCATTTTTTATTTTTTGAAAACTTTTCAAACGCATCAACCAAAAAAGTTAACAAGGTTTATATATGATTAAAAAAATAATAGAGACGTTTTAATTAAATTTTGATTTCTTTATTGCGCTTGCTTAATTTTGACACTACTGAACCATTTCATTTAAAAATGAGTTAGATTATGTCACCCACAAGTTGCATTTTCCACTCAATTGCACGATACGCTATCATAACCCCTCGTCGAGAATTAATTTCTAGAAGGTATAGTGATTTTAAATGCTTGTTATAAAACTTTTCATTACAGACACCTATATGATGTTTGAGGCCGAGGCATAATTATGCCCCGGCCTCAGTTCTATTTTGAGCATGGGCCATTACTGCCCAGCCTTCCATAGGATAAAAACATATATCGTCATTTCAAGTTTAATTACACGCAATCACAAGGTAATCATACTATTTGATATGACCTTTTTGCTTAATGTTTGATTTTGATTTTTTATAAATATCTGATTCAGTAGTATTTAATAACCCTTTATTTTCATCTTCTGAAGTTGATTGATGTCTATAATCTTCTGATTTTTTAAGAAACTTATTTAAATGCGCAAAATGATTATATGCTACATTTGGGTCTTCTGTCATAACATCCCCTCCATTTAATATATTATGACAAGTTATCTCTCCAATCAACTAATGTACTAATATCATTTTCAGAAATTTCTCCATTTTCCCTAGCTACTTCAATAAGTTCATTATAATCGCTTAAAGTATAAAATGGTATATTGACTTGTTCAAATAAGGTTTCAGCTTTTTTTAAACCATATGTAAAAATCGCCACGACGCCCAATACATTTGCGCCTGCAGCTTTTAAAGCATCCACTGCAGTGATTGAAGATCCACCGGTTGAAATTAGATCTTCTACAACTACCACATTTTTACCGTGACTTATTGCGCCTTCGATTTGATTTTGTTTTCCGTGACTTTTACTTTTTGATCTAACATAGTTCATTGGTAAGTCCATTACTTCAGATACATAAGCTGCATGCGGTATACCAGCTGTTGCTGTACCAGATACAATATCTACATTTTCAAAATGAGACTCAATTAAATCACGCAAACCATCTCTAATATGTCGGCGTACAGTTGGATAACCTAACGTCACTCGATTATCACAATAAATAGGCGATTTAATACCTGAACTCCACGTAAATGGATTGTTAGGAGACAATGATACTGCCTCTATGTCTAATAATGATTTTGCAATTGTTTTAGTCATGTGATTTAAACCAACTTTCTTTAATATTTTGGTAACTCGTCACCGGCGTTTGACTCTTAGTAATTGGACGTCCGACAACAATATGGGTAGAACCTAAGGCACTCGCTTTTTCTGGTGTAGTGATTCTGTGTTGGTCATCTGATGTAGCATTTTCTGGCCTAATGCCTGGTGTGACTTTTAAGAAATCATCTCCTAATTCACGCGTTAACAATTCAGCTTCAAGTGGCGAGCATACAACGCCATCTAGACCCGCTGACTTAGCCAAATTGGCATAATTAAGTACCGCTTCATCTATTGTACTTTGAATATTTTGTTCATTGTTCAACATGGCTTCGGTAGTGGATGTTAATTGTGTGACAGCCACAATTTTCGTATGTTGATTATATTTTCTAATGCCTTCTAAAGCACGTTTCATCATTTCTGAACCACCTGCTGCATGCACATTGACCAAATCAACATCTAATTTACTTAAACCTTCCATTGCTTTACTTACTGTATTGGGAATATCATGTAATTTTAAATCTAGAAAAATGCGATGCCCCCGTTCCTTAATTGATGCTATTAAGGAAGGTCCAGTTTGATAAAATAGTTCCATGCCTACTTTAACGAATAAAGGTTCATCAAATTGATCTAAAAACTGTTCAACCGTTTCTATAGAATCAAAATCTAAAGCAATGATAGGTAAATTATTTTGCATATCTAACGCCTCGCACTTCCTTTTTTTATATCATGTGCCAAAGCCGAGTTTAAGATATTAATAATATCAAAGCTCGAGTCCTTAGCTTATAAATGATTTATTTACATATTTTTCATTGTAAAAGTCATACTTTCTATTACACTGGTCAAAGCTTCTGCTGTGTCTAGTGATGTTAAACAAGGCACACCATTTTCTACTGAAGCACGTCTGATTTGGAAACCATCGCGCTCAACCGCTTTACCTTTTGTCATGGTATTAATCACAATTTGTACATTGTTATTTTGAATTTGAGTTAACAAATCATTCTCTCCACCGATTTTACCAACAGTTTCAGCGTTAATATGATAATCTTGTAATGTTTTAGCTGTACCTTCTGTGGCTAATACGTTGTAACCAACTTCTTTCAAACGAGCAGCAACATTTACAATTTCGTTTTTATCTTTATCACTGACAGTCATCAATACAGTACCACAATCTTTAACTTCCATACCGCTTGCTGTTAGCCCTTTATATAACGCTTTTTCCATAGTTTGGTCTTTGCCCATTACTTCTCCAGTTGACTTCATTTCAGGCCCTAATGTGATATCAACATTTTTCAATTTATTAAAGCTAAATACCGGCACTTTAACAAAGACACCTTCAGCATAGGGTTGGATACCTTCTTTATAACCAAGCGAAGCTAAGTTTGTACCTATAATGGCTTTCATAGCCAACTGCGCCATTTGTATATTTGTAATTTTACTTAAAAATGGTACTGTACGACTCGCACGTGGATTAACTTCTAAGACATATACACCATCATGTGCAATAACAAATTGAATATTAATTAACCCAACAATATTTAATCCTTTAGCTAATCGAATCGTAAAGTCTTCCAATGTTGTGATTTCTGCTTGTGTCAACGATTGAGGTGGGTAAACTGCTATCGAATCACCTGAATGTACACCAGCTCGCTCTATATGTTCCATTATGCCAGGGATAATCACTGTCTCGCCATCTGATATAGCGTCTACTTCGATTTCTTTTCCTGTGAGGTACCGATCTACTAATACGGGATGATCTGGACTGGCTTTAACTGCTTGATTCATATAGTTTTCTAATTCTGTATCACTATTCACGATTTCCATCGCGCGCCCACCTAATACATAAGATGGTCTAACCACCACTGGATAACCAATGTGTCTCGCATTTTCCAGTGCTTCTCCAGGCGATGTTGTTGTCTTACCATTCGGTTGTGGTACACCAATTGTATGCAACAATGCTTCAAATTCTTTACGGTCTTCAGCTCTGTTTAAATCTTCTAATGATGTCCCAAGGATGTTAACTTGATGTTTTGCAAGTTTATCTGCTAAATTGATTGCTGTTTGACCGCCAAATTGAACGACTACCCCTTTAGGTTGTTCTAAATCAATAATATTCATTACGTCTTCTTCTGTTAAAGGTTCGAAGTACAATTTATCTGAAATGGAAAAATCTGTAGATACAGTTTCAGGGTTATTATTGACGATAATTGCTTCATAACCAGCTTGTTGAATCGCCCATACAGCATGTACCGTTGCATAATCAAATTCAACACCTTGGCCAATTCTGATTGGTCCTGAACCTAAAACTAATATTTTCTCTTTGTCAGTTATTATAGATTCATTTTCTGTTTCATACGTACCATAATAATAAGGTGTCGCTGACTCAAATTCTGCTGCGCACGTATCTACCATTTTATAGACAGGGGTTATGCTATATTGTTTTCTTAATTCATAAACTTCTGGTTCTGTCATATCAAAACGGTGTGCGATGACGCGATCACTAAATCCATAACGCTTAGCACATGCTAAGTAGTCAACATCGCCTTTATGCGCTTTTAAACCATGTTCGATTTGGATAATGTGTAAAAATTTATTTAAAAAGAAATAATCAATCTTAGTCAATTCATGTATCTCTTCTAATGTTGTGCCACGACGTATCGCTTCGCCTATAAAGAATAGCCGTTCATCATCTTGGTCTTTAATACGTGATTTGATATATTCTAAATCATAAGATGCGCCATTGGGCAAACCTAAGTGATGGACACCGTATTCTAGCGAACGAATCGCTTTTAATAATGATTCTTCATACGTTCTACCAATGGCCATCACTTCACCAGTTGCTTTCATTTGCGTCCCTAAAACACGCTCGCCCTTTTCAAATTTATCAAATGGAAAACGTGGAATTTTAGTAACAACATAATCTAACGCAGGTTCAAATGCTGCATATGATGTTTTGGTAATAGGGTTTAACATTTCATCTAATGATAAACCAACAGCAATTTTTGCAGCTAGCTTAGCAATGGGATAACCTGTCGCTTTAGAAGCTAAAGCTGATGAACGGGAAACACGCGGGTTCACTTCTATGATGTAATACTTCATCGAGTGTGGATCTAATGCCAGTTGTACATTACAACCACCTTCAATGCCTAAAGCACGTATTACTTTTAATGAGACATCTCGCAACATTTGGTATTCAACATCTGACAGCGTTTGGCTTGGTGCGACCACGATTGAATCACCAGTATGTATACCCACCGGATCGATATTTTCCATATTACATACAACCATTGCATTACCATTTTTGTCACGCATCACTTCATATTCAATTTCTTTGAAACCAGCAATTGATTTTTCAATTAAACATTGTGTCGCAGGGCTATAATGTAAGCCATTTGAAACGACTTCTTTAAATTCTTCATCGTTATAACAAATACCTCCGCCTGTGCCCCCCATAGTAAACGCAGGTCTAACAATTAACGGGTAACCTACTGCTTCTTTAAATTGGAATGCTTGCGCTAATGTATTGACAATATCACTTTCTGGTACAGGCACATCCAAATCATTCATCAAGTTTCTAAATAATTCTCTATCTTCTGCTTGTTGAATGGACTCTAATTTAGTACCTAATAATTGAACATGGTTGTCTTCTAAAACACCACTCTCATGTAATTCTATAGCCATATTGAGCCCAGTTTGTCCCCCTAGTGTAGGTAGTAACGCGTCTGGCTGTTCTTTACGAATAATACGTGTGATAAAATCATGCGTTAATGGCTCAATATAAACTTTGTCCGCAATTTCATTGTCTGTCATAATTGTAGCTGGATTTGAGTTCACTAAGATAACACGATAACCTTCCTCGCGTAATGCTAAACAAGCTTGCGTACCTGCGTAGTCAAATTCTGCTGCTTGACCGATGATAATAGGCCCTGATCCAATAACTAAAATTGTCTTTATATCGTTACGTTTAGGCATTTGTCAAAAACTCCTTTGTTTTAAAATAATGCATCATTTCAATAAACTCATCAAACAAATAATTGGAATCGGTCGGTCCTGGCGCGGCTTCGGGATGGTATTGTACTGAAAATGCCGGCAACGATTTATGTTTCAAACCTTCAATAGTGCCATCATTAATTGCAATATGTGTTATCTCTAACTCTGTGTTTACCAATGAATCTTTATCGATTGCATAGCCATGATTTTGGCTCGTTAATGCCACTTTGCCACTCTTTAAATCTTTGACTGGGTGATTGGCCCCTCTATGTCCAAATTTCATTTTAAAAGCGCTCGCTCCCTGAGAAAGTGCAAATATTTGGTGACCTAAGCAGATGCCGAAGAAAGGCATTTTTCCTAAAATGCCTTTCAGCATTTCAATTGCCACCTCTATTTCTTCAGGGTTCCCTGGTCCGTTAGATAACATAATGCCATCCGGCGACATTCTAATGATTTCTTCGGCTGTTGTATTATAAGGTACAACTATCACATTGCAACCTCGTGAATTAAGCTCTCTAACAATGTTTTGTTTCTTTCCAAAATCTACAAGCACAACGCTCAAATCATAACCAGTTGATACATATGGCGTTTTAGTAGAGACTGCTTTCACTTCGTCTCTTGGTAATTCTATCACTTTCAAATCCTCTGTCAGCCTTTGTATATCTTCCTTATTATCAGTAAACGTTGCTTTTAAAACGCCATAGTTTCTAATTTTACGGGTAATACTACGCGTATCTACACCTGAAATTCCGGGTATTTCATATTCTATTAATACATCGTTTAATGTTTTTTGCTTACGAAAATGACTTGGATAATCACATGCTTCTTTAACGACTACACCGTTTAATGTTGGTATTAATGATTCAAAATCATCTCTATTAATACCATAATTTCCTATTAAAGGGTACGTGAATGTAATAATTTGTCCAGTATAGGAAGGATCTGAAATTGTTTCTTGATAGCCTGTCATAGCTGTATTAAACACAATCTCACCTTTTGTTAATTTATTTGACCCTAATGCGTAACCTTCATAATATGAACCGTCTTCTAGAACTAAATAGCGTTTTTGCAACATTACTTTTCCTCCTTAAATTTAACTTCCCCTTCTACTATTGTTAATATAGGAGTTCCATATACTTTCTCACCTATAAAAGGTGTGTTTTTGCCTTTAGAAGCGAAGTCTTCTGCTTTAATTTCTCTTTCTTCATCTAAATTAATGACAGTGAGGTCAGCTAAACCACCTTCTTCTAAATTGCCATATGGTAAACCAAACGTCTTGGATGGTTTAATTGTTAAATAGTCAACAAGTTGTTGTAATGACCAATCACCATTTTTCACAAAATGTGTATATAATAATGGAAATGCAGTTTCGCTACCTACGATACCAAATGGTGCTTTAGTCATTGGTTGTGCTTTTTCTGCTTCTGCATGTGGTGCGTGGTCTGTCGCAATACAATCTATTGTTCCATCTAATAATCCTTCAATTAACGCTGCTTTGTCTTCTTGGCTTCTTAATGGTGGATTCATTTTATAAATTGCATCGTCTCCTGGCACATCATCTTCTGTTAGTAATAAATGGTGTGGTGTAACTTCAGCAGTAACATGAATACCTGCTTTTTTAGCATCCCTAATCGTTCTGACACTTTCTTTAGTTGATACATGACACACATGGTAATGCGCGCCAGCTGCTTCTGCTAATAATACATCTCTCGCAATTTGTACTGCTTCACATATATTAGGAATACCAGGTATACCCAATGCTTTACTTCGCTCTCCTTCATGCATAGCGCCGCCATATATCAAGCTGTTATCTTCACAATGTGCAACGACCGCCTTATTCACTTTAGCTGCTTGTTGCATTGCTTCATACATCATATTAGCTTGTTGTACACCTACGCCATCATCTGTAAATGCGAACGTATTTTGATCTGCTAACGCTTTAAAATCAACATGTGATTCGCCAGCTTGTCTTACAGTAATAGCACTGTAAGGCAAGACTCTTACCTGTGCATTTTTTTCAATTAATTGATTTAAATGTTCTAAATTCTCTACAGAATCAGGTACAGGACGTGTGTTAGGCATTGGGCATATAGTAGTAAAACCCCCTCTTGCTGCTGCTTTAGTACCGGTAACAATGGTTTCTTTATGTTCTCCGCCTGGCTCTCTTAAATGAACGTGTACATCAACCAGGCCAGGGGATACAAATTGTCCATGTACATCAATGATTTCGATATTATTGTCTACCTCAATTTGTGGTGCAATTTTCTTGATGTATTTACCTTCAATTAATATAGAGGCTGATTTAAGTTCACCCTCTTGTAGTATTTTTGTATTAGTTAGCAATTTCATTTAATTTTGCCCCTTTCGCTTGTAAAATGTATTCAATAACAGCCATACGCGTGTACATACCGTTTTCCATTTGTTTAAATATACGTGACTTATCTGCTTCAACCAAGCAATCGTCAATTTCTACACCGCGATTGACAGGTGCAGGGTGCATGACGATGGCTGAGGATTTTAAGCGATTATAGCGTTGCTTAGTCAATCCGTAATTTTGATGGTAGTTTTGGTTTTCAAAATCAGCTACCTCACCATCATCATGTCTTTCATGTTGCACTCTTAACAACATGACAATGTCTATATCTTCAATTTTTTGATCAATATCTACATATGGTGCTTCTAAAGTTTCGTCTCTCCATGTTTCAGGGCTTGAGAACATTACATTTGCACCAAGCGCAGTCAAGCTTTGATAATTACTTCTTGCTACACGAGAATTTTTAATGTCTCCGCATATCAATACATTTAAACCTTTAAAAGTTTTATATTCTTCGTAAATTGTCATGAGATCTAATAAACTTTGTGTTGGGTGTTGGCCACTCCCATCACCTGCATTGATAATCGGCAAGTTCAGTGAATTTAATTCATTATAGTATGTGGTATTTGAATGTCTAATTACAAGAACATCTGCACCGACCTGTTCTAGCGTTTTACATGTATCATATAAACTTTCACCTTTTTGAACAGAAGAAGTGCTCGTTTCAAAATCAATTAACTTCAATCCTAATTTTTGTTCTGCTACTAAGAAACTACTTTTTGTTCGTGTTGAATTTTCGAAAAATAAATTTGCTACGAACTTATCTTCATATCTATGTGGCTTAAAGTTACCACTTTTAATACCGCTCGCGATTTCTATTAGTTCATAAATCTCATTTGTAGTTAGATGTTCCATTGATAGTAAATTATCCATTTTTCCAGCCTCCTAATAATGAAATACTTGTTTATTTAATCGTTGCAGATGCTTTGGGTAAAATTAAATTTAATATGATACCTGCTAATGCTGCTAAGGCCATACCTTCGATTTCTAAGTTGATACCTACGCCATTTAAGTTAAAGACCAAATTACCTATCCCGATAACCAATATGACTGATGCAATAACAAGGTTTCGGTTACTTGCAAAATCTACTTCACTTTCTACTAACATCCTCAAACCACTTGCTGCAATGATACCGAAAAGTAATATTGATACGCCTCCCATAACAGGTGTTGGTATAGACGAAACGAGCGCTGTAAATTTTCCAACAAAACCGAGGATAATTGCTATCACTGCAGCCCCTCCAATTACGTATATACTGTAAATCTTTGTGATTGCTAAAACACCAATATTTTCACCGTAAGTAGTACTCGGGGGGCCACCTATGATACTTGCAAATATCGTTGACACACCGTCACCAATAATCGATTTATCTAATCCAGGATCTTTAAAGAAATTTCGTCCTACTATTTTATTAATAACCATTTGATGTCCAATATGTTCACTTACAGTTACAAAAACAATCGGTATTAAGACAAGTATCAATCCAAGATGTATCGACGGTGTATAATCTTTAAATGGCAAATATACTTCTGGAAATTGTAACCATTTCGCTTCAGCTACGGGCTTAAAATTAACAAGTCCCATAAATATCGATACCACATATCCCGTTATGATTCCTATCAATACCGGTATCAAAGACAAGAAACCTTTAAAGTAACCTTGGACAATAATAGTAACAAACAAAGTAATCATCGCTACCACTAAATAACTTAAGTTATAACCTTTCATCTCTCCAGAGTTTTCAAACATAGCCATATTAACTGCGGTTGGTGCAAGACTCAAGCCAATGACCATAATTACTGGTCCTACTACAACTGGTGGCAACAAGTGCATAAGCCACCCCGTCCCACTTAATCTAATTGCTAACCCTATAAGCACATACATAACGCCGCTCATAAATAATGCCATTAACATGTCTCCAAGGCTATGCGAATTCAAACCAGTAATAATCGGTGTGATAAACGCAAAGCTTGATCCTAAATAGGCTGGTATTTTCGCTTTTGTAATCAAAATATATAGTAAGGTTCCTATACCAGATGCTAATAATGCAGAAGATATAGGTAATCCTGTTAAAAACGGTACTAATACTGTTGAACCGAACATTGCAAATAAGTGCTGTGTACTTAAAAATGCCCATTGTCCTAATTTAGGTCGTTCTCGTACATCTAGTACTGGTTTGGCTGTTCGTTCGAACATTGTTTCGTTCTCCATGTTTTTACGCTTCCTCTCATAAAAAAATCTCTTTACATTATATTCATGTAAAGAGACTAAAAAGTATCTACCCTCTGCCTTGAACTAAAGTACCTCACACTTCAAACTACTTAAGTAGTTTGTCATATGCGTATACTTAAACATCCAATCAAATGGTATGAAGAGAATGTTATAGCGTGTGCTTTATCGCTATAGTATCTCATGTGGTTAATTATTTTATTTCACTATCATAGATTACCACAGGATTCCCTCCCTTTTTCAGTCTCTCGTACTGAATTAAAAGGTTTTAAATTATTCAATTACTACTGCATTTCGGCTATCAATTTCACTAAGAAAAACCGAAACAGCTTCTTCTCTAGCAGTAGGGATATTTTTCCCAACAAAATCTGCGCGTATAGGCAATTCTCTATGCCCTCGATCAATAAGCGTGGCAAGCCCAATCTTTTTAGGTCTCGCGTACTGCAATATTGCATCTAATGAGGCTCTTACTGTACGTCCTGTGTATAAAACATCATCAACAATGATCACGACTTGATTTGTAAGGCTGACGTCGATTTCGTATGTTTTTTCGTTTGCCTGTTCTGTCGTTTGCTCAAGATCATCTCTAAATTGAGTGACGTCAATCGTACCAGTTGGCACGGTTATCTCCTCAATTTGTTCAATTTTTTGCTGTATACGATGTGCTAGAAACGCACCTCTTGTTTTAATACCTAGTAAAATCAAATGATCAGTACCTTTATTATATTCTAAAATTTCATGAGCGATACGTGTAATTGTTCTTTGAATGGCTGATTCATCCATGATAACGCGTTCTGACATTTTTAGGCACCTACCTTAATCTTAATAATATAAAAAACCTCATATCTTTAGAAGACATGAGGTTAACTAATAAAATATTACAAACAAAGTATCAAGAGACGTATCTGTGCGTTTAGATGATTTCTCCTGCATAACATGGTGTCAATCTACTGTTATGCTTTTATCGTGTTATTTCGTAGACTACGAGAATTTTTAGCAATTAACTTACTAAAATTTTTGTTTGTATATTCTATTTTCATTACATGCCTTCGAAGCCTCTCTGGACTTTCATTTAAAGACGTTCGTTCTTTATTAAACTGTCACTATATTATCACGAATCACCTATCGTTGCAAGCACTATTCGAAGATGCACCTTCTTTTTGTTAATTTAAATATTTAATTATATTAAAAAAACTTTAAGCGGGCCATATATGGACTGCTTTGCCGTTAACCAAATAGCATAACTATAGTAAAAACCCCTCACTATTCGTTTAGTAAGGGGTCGATTCATCATTTTTCAAATCCGAGAGGACAGAAATCTTATTTTTAATTTAATTATCTGATTTTCGTATATCATTTAATAACTGTTCAAAATCATCTGGTAATGGCGCACTTTTTTCTATATATGCCTGTGTCACAGGATGCTCAAAACCAATTACTGCAGCATGCAATGCTTGACCACCAATGTCTAGTGTTTTCTTCTGACCGTATTTTGGATCGCCGACTAAAGGGTAGCCAATATATTTCATATGCACACGAATTTGGTGTGTACGACCAGTTTCTAATTGACATTCGATTAAAGTGTAATTGTTAAAATGTTCGAGAACATTAAAATGCGTAATTGCGTCTTTGCCATCGTCCACGACTGCCATAGATTGACGATCGTTTTTATTTCTACCAATCGGTGCGTCCACAGTACCATAATCGTGTGGAATATTACCGTGAACTAATGCAATGTATTTACGCGTCACTGATTTATCTACCAATTGCTCTACTAATCCGCGATGTGCCACATCATTTTTAGCTACCATTAATAAGCCAGATGTATCTTTATCAATACGATGCACGATACCTGGGCGTATCTCCCCATTAATATCTGATAAATTTTGCATTTGATACATTAAACCGTTGACTAATGTATTCGTATAATGCCCTGCTGAAGGGTGAACAACCATACCTTTAGGTTTATAAACAACCGCTACATCATTGTCTTCATAATATATGTCAAGATTTAAATTTTCTGGTTTAATATCTGCTTCGACTACTTCTTTTTCAGTGACTACAATGCGGTCATTTAATTTTGTTTTATAATTAGATTTAATTACTTTATCATTAACTTTAACAAGCCCCTCTTTAATCCAATCTTGCATTTGGGTCCGTGACCATTCATTGTTAAATTCGGGCAACACTTTATCAATACGTTGTCCTGCGTTAACAGCGTTTTCTATTTTAAACTCATGCATCTCCATACATTACCTCTCCTATTCTTCTGTTTTCATATCTTTCAATAAAGCGATTATAATCAATAATACGCCTATAGTTAAACTGGAATCAGCTACGTTAAATATTGGAAAATTATAACTAAATATATAAGTATCTACGAAGTCTACAACTTCACCATTTAATACACGATCAATAAAGTTGCCTAGAGCGCCAGCAAACAATAAGCTTATAGCAACTTGCATTAATAAATTATGTTTCGCTTCTTTTATATAAAAAACAATAAGCACGATGAGTATGACTACAGTTATAATATAGAAAAATGCCATTTTACCACTTAAAATGCCCCACGCTGCGCCACTATTTCTATGTGAGGTGATGTTCAAAAAATTAGGAATAAGTTCAAATGAATCACCAATTTGCATTGTTTTAGTAATGATGTATTTTGTGATTTGGTCTAATATTAATATAACGATTGTTATAAATAAAGAAATACCAATATAGTACTGACGTTTCATGTCTGTACCTCCTATTTATTCTACGTGCGATCGCTTTTGATAACAACTCTCATTATATCCTAATCAAACCTATAAAAAAAGTTACAGTTTCAATAATGTTCTAACTTTTTAAAATCGTTCTTGTGCTATTTTTCATTTTAAAGCACAGAATAATAATTAAATCTAAATTGAATACCATCAGGTCCAGTTAATAATGTATGTGTCGTTTCTGGAAAATGAAAATCTACGCAAGCTAAGCCATATGTTCTGTTATTTTCTATTCTTTTTATGCTTGATAACCAATTATTAACTACAAGATGCTGATGATATCCATTTGAAGCTAAATAAACAGCACTATTCGTTTCTTCAGATGATGGTTCTAAACCAAAATAGTTTTTATAATATTGTTTGACTCTGTTGAGTCGAACCGTTTTTAAATTAATATAACCTATGATGCTTTTATCAGGAATACCTTGCCATTTATCATCTGATACATGTGTTAATAATTTAGGTACATTTAATGGCTTGGTTTCTAAAATTGCCTTTTCATTTTCAATAGACCAATCTTCAATCGGATTATCTACATAAAACTCCAAGCCATTCCCTTCAGTATCTTCCAAATATAATGAAGTTGAAATGTCGTGTTCTCCACCATTGATTGGTATTTTATATTCACTCAATTGTACAAGTAAGTCAGCTAAATCTGTTTTAGATGGTAATTTAATGGCTAAATGAAATAAACCAGCTTCTGAAATTAATGGTTCTCTGCCCATATCAATCTGGTTTAATGTTACAAAATGATTGAGATTACCAATTTCATATTGCATGGTAGAATATGACTCATTGACTACATTCAGCCCAATGATATCACCATAAAATTTCTTCATTTCTTCTTTATCTCTTACATTTAATAAGATGCCATTTACAAAATGTGCACTTTCGTTATGGAACATATTTAACACCTTTCTAATTGCTTATTGTTTCTATTATATACGAATCACTAGATTAAAAATTTTAATTTGCTCACTTAAAATAAAATTTTTCAGTTTAGATAAATTTTTAGTTAAATGCTTATATAAGCGAAAAAGAGAGTCTGAAACATAAGAAATGTCTCAGACTCATCTTTGTTATTAGCAATAGTTGTTTGGTATGAAAATAAGCTTATATCAAGCTATATTTCTTTCAAGGCATCTATGCTAGGAACATATCGAAACCTTTTTAAACACTGCGTTTTCTATCCTATTCCTCATTTCACATATTATAAAATAAATGTTATTTGAATAACACTTAAACAAGTGTTTTAACTACTGCTTGGCAACGTGGACATAGATTATCTAACTCGCCTACAGCGCCTAATGCTTCACTATAATTCCAACAACGTTCACATTTTTCACCATGTGCATGTTCAATACGGATATCTCCATATGGATATGATTCGCCATTTTCAACTTTATCTACTACTTCTGCTTGAGAAGTAATAAACAATTGCTGTAAGTCAGAAAATTGTTGTAAGAATGATGTAGCATCAAATTGATCGTTATTGCCGATAATGACTTTTGCTTCTAATGATTTTCCAATGACTTTCTCATTACGCGCAACTTCTAAAGCACGATTCACATCATCACGTAATTTCATAAATGTATTCCATTTTTCCATAAATTCGGTGTCTACTTCTACGCGTTCTGGCATACGGCTTAAATGAACACTTTCTTCCTCAACGTGTGGAATATGAGACCATACTTCTTCAGATGTATGCGCTAAAATAGGCGCTAATAATTTCGTCATATCTACTACGATTTGGTATAACACCGTTTGCATACTACGACGTTTATGTGCATTTTGCGCTTCGATATATAAAATATCTTTACCATAATCTAAATAGAAATTACTTAGTTCAACATTGATAAAGTTTTGTAATTCTTGATAAATATCTAAATAATCATAGTTATCATAGTTGTCTAATGTATGAGCAGTAAATTCGCGTAATCTATTTAATAAATATTTATCTACTTCTAATAAATCTGCTTCAGCTATTGCATCCGTTACTGGATTATAATCATTTAAGTTACCTAACATAAATCGTAATGTATTTCTAACTTTACGATATACGTCAGACGTTTGTTTTAAGATTTCATCCGAAATACGAACATCTGATAAATAATCAACACTACTTACCCAAAGACGTGCGATATCTGCACCTTTTTGTTTCACAATTTGGTCAGGCACAATAACATTACCTAATGACTTACTCATTTTTTTACCTTCCCCATCCATAACAAATCCGTGAGAAAGTAACATTTTGTATGGTGAAATGCCTCTTGTTGCAACAGAAGTTGTAATTGAAGAGTTAAACCAACCGCGATATTGGTCACTACCTTCGAGATATAAATCTGCAGGATAAGATAGTTCAGGACGTTCTTCTAATACACCGCGATGTGACGAACCTGAGTCAAACCAAACATCCATGATATCTGTCTCTTTCGTAAATTCACCATTAGGGCTACTTGGATGTGTAAATCCTTCAGGTAATAAATCTTTTGCATCGCGTTCAAACCAGACGTTTGAACCATGTTCTTGGAATAAATCTGCAACATGATTAACTGTTTCTTTAGTCATAATGATGTCGCCATTTTCTGCGTAAAATACCGGTAATGGCACGCCCCAAACACGTTGACGTGAAATGACCCATTCACCACGATCTCTTACCATGTTGTAAATACGCGTTCTGCCCCAATCAACTTTAAAGTGCGTATTTTCGATTGCATCTAAGATATCTTGACGTACTTTATCAATAGACGCAAACCATTGTGGCGTTGCACGGAAGATTACAGGTTTTTTAGTACGCCAATCATGAGGATAACTATGTGTCATAAATTCTAATTTTAATAATGAACCGTTCTCTTTTAAGAGATCCGTAATTTCTTTATTCGCTTTATCATAGAACATACCTTCAAATTGTCCGGCTTCTTCAGT
This sequence comes from Staphylococcus sp. GDY8P131P, assembly GCF_017891975.1. NCBI lineage: Bacteria > Bacillati > Bacillota > Bacilli > Caryophanales > Staphylococcaceae > Staphylococcus > Staphylococcus sp. GDY8P131P. The sequence continues at coordinate 160,229 of NZ_JAESKF010000004.1, read as the reverse complement.
AAATACGCCTTTGTCATCCACAGGACTAATAACTGGTAGATTATATTTTTGTCCAACAACAAAGTCATCTTCCCCGTGGCCAGGCGCTGTATGAACACATCCTGTACCAGCATCTGTTGTAACGTGTTGTCCGTTTATCACTAGTGAAACTCGATCAACAAATGGATGTTGCGTTTCAACGTATTCTAGTTCTTTCCCTGTGAATTCTCTTTCTAATACAATGGCATCTTCATCCCACTCTAACGCTTCAGCAACACTAGCTACTAAATCTCTGCCGATAATGTATTTTTCACCATTTACGTTATATTGACCATAAGCTAAATCTGGATGCACTGTGATTGCTACATTGGATGGTAATGTCCATGGTGTTGTAGTCCAGATTACAAATTTTGCATCTTCATCTACAATACCTTTGCCATCTTTAACATCAAATGCCACGTAGATAGAGGGTGAACGCTTATCTTGATATTCAATTTCTGCTTCTGCTAGTGAAGATTCACTGGATGGTGACCAATAAACTGGCTTTTTACCTTTATAAATAAGACCTTTGTCCGCCATTTCACCAAATAAACGAATTTGAGCAGCCTCATATTCAGGTTTTAATGTGATATATGGATTCACAAAATCACCTTTAACGCCAAGTCGTTTAAAATCTTTTTTCTGATTTTCAATTTGTTCTAATGCGAACGCTTCACATTTTCTTCTGAATTCAGCAATTGACAACTCTTTACGTTTAACACCCTTTTTAGTAAGTGCTTGCTCAATTGGTAGACCATGTGTATCCCAACCTGGAACGTAAGGTGTATAGAATCCTTGCATTGTTTTATAACGCGTAATAAAATCTTTTAGTATTTTATTTAGCGCATGCCCCATGTGTAAACTTCCATTCGCGTATGGTGGACCATCATGTAAAATATAATGTGCGTTACCTTTATTTTGTTCTAGTGCTTTTTGATAAATATTTTGAGCATCCCATTCTTCTTGGATTTTTGGTTCTTTATTTGGTAAACCTCCACGCATTGGAAACTCCGTTTTTGGCATTAATAACGTATCTTTATAATCCATTTCCTACACTCCTTATGACAATATTCTGGCTAAATTTATTTTTAACAATAAAAAGAACTCTAAGTTCAATTAACAGGGACGATATTCACCGCGTTACCACCCTGATTAACTCAACTTAGAGTTCTCTCATTGCTTATATTTGGTTAAAACACCAGTGATGTAAGAAACAAACATATATTAGGCTCACACTATCCCTAACTCGCTTTGATATATTGACTGTTTCTTACGCGTCTGCTGTTCATTATTTATTCTCTTTATCATTTGATGTTCCATCAGCTGTTGCTTGCGCATCTGCCTCTGCTGTACTATCGGCTTCTGCTCTTGCTTTCATAGCTTTTTCTTCATCAGTTAATTCATTTTCGTTTAAATGGTTAATATTTTCTTGAGTTACTTGTTCAGAATCAAGATCATAATTTAATAAATAATCCCAATCGTCATTTTTGAGTAAATCTAATTGTGCTTCTACTAACATGCGAAAACGGGATCTGAATATTTTTGATTGACGTTTCATATCCTCTGTTTGGAAAGAAAGACGACGTGCCTTTTCAACTGCATCATTGACAATGCGATCAGCTTCACTCTTAGCTTTAGCAATTGTTGCGTCAGCTTCTTTGTTTGCTGCTTCTTTTGTTTCTTCTCCAGCTTGTTTTGCTTGAATTAAAGCATCACTCACAGATTGATGTACATCTTTATAAGATTGAATATTCGTTTCTTTATCTTCGATTACTTTTTCTAATTGTGCTTTATCTTCTTTTAAACGTTCAATTTCATTGCTAAGTTGTTCTAAATAACTTTCAACTTCAGTTGGTTCCAAACCCGTTTTCACACGTGTAAATGTTTTGTTTTTTATTTCACTTGGTGTAAAAGCCATGCGTCCGTGTCCTCCTTCTATAATACACTATTTTAGTATTTCATTAAATATAATAAACAAAATTTCAATTTTTATACATTCGGTTTCATATTTTTCATTTGTTATTCATTAGATAATTTCATTTTACGTTCTATAAGTATAACTTATTTAAATAAAGTTTTGTAGGAAATACGAATTTTATCTTTTTTTGTTTTTCCACCAATATCGGTAATCATTGCTCGCCCATACCCTTGAACAGATAATAAATCGCCTTGATCTAATTGAAAATCAACTGAATCAATAATGGTATGATTGACTTTGACACGCTTTTTCTCTATTAACTGTTTACCAATAGAACGAGATTTACGAATAATTTCTTTTAATACAACATCTAATCGCAAACCGCTCACAGTCGTATCAAATGAGCGCCAATGCTCTTTTGATTGTATCATATTTTTTACAGGTATAGCATTTAGTTTGACTGTAGCGCCTTTGATTTTATTTAATTCTAACATAATATAAGATTCCAACTGTTTTGTCAAAGTAAATTGTATACGATCGTCTATCAAAATATCACCTAGTTGGTCTCTTTCAATACCTAACGACATAATAGTACCTAATATATGTTGATGCTGTAGCGTAACAAATTTTTGAGGATAATCGATTTCAAATAAACTAATCTCAAAATCTTCAGCTTCTGGTCGGAAATATTCTGGTGCGATAATAGCTCTTTGCCTCTCTGCAAAAGGCCCACCGTAAAAAGTAACTTCTAAATCTTGAAAACTGCCGACAATCACATTGAGAATATATTGTCCGCGTGGATCTAAAAAAGATGTTAAAACAGGAGCATATTGTTCATTTGCTTGCTTAGACTTATCTATAAGTTGATCTATTAATTCATGTTCTTCTTTTCTAAAATGTTGATAAATATCGATGATACTTCACCCCAAATATAATATAAAGCACCTCGCGTTTTTAACGTTAGGTGCTTGGCATTCATTTTATACATTAGTTTTCATAAAACGCTTATGTTTCAATAGTCATTTATAGAAGAGATTACGCTAAAGAATTGATTATAAAGTTAAAAATATTTGCCAATCCCATTCTAAATAAAACTAAAACAACAATCGCCACAATGGATGAAATATCAATCATGCCAATTGGCGGGATAATCTTACGGAAAGGTTCTAAAAACGGTTCATATATTTTTGTTAAAAATTGACCGAATTTATTTTCACGTGCACCCGGTAGCCATGACATAAAGAAATATACAATCATTCCATAATAATAGATTTGAACCAAGAATAAAATAAATTGAAATATATTTGCTAATAAACTTAAATCCATTATTATTTACCTCTATTCGCCTTGGTATTCCATATTTTCAATCTGGTCTGTGATACTTCCTGCAACTTCAACATTATCTGGCGTACATAAGAATATATCAGAGCCAACACGTTGAATATCTCCACCAATTGCATAAACAGTACCACTTAGAAAATCAATAATTCTTTTTGCAGACACTTTATCAATACGTTGCAAGTTTACTAAAGTTGCTCTGCGATTTTTTAATTCATCTGCAATATCTTGTGTATCTGAAAAGACACGTGGTTCAAATAAACACATTTTAGAACTTTCTTGGGCAAAGTCATAATTGTTTTGATCTTGATTATTCATGTTCACCACGTTCCTAGTATTATTTTTAGGTGCACTGTTATTCATCTGATACTTCCTTTCACTCGTTGATTGTTGTAATCTTGTTGGTTGTTTTTTGGGCACGGACTGTAATCGTTGTCTTTCTGTATTATCAGTTTGTTGGTTATTATAATTTGTCTGAGACTGTGCTTGTTGTTTATTTTGTTGATGATTCTGTTCTTCTTCTGGTGGCGCTTTTAAATCGTCATCTTCTTCTTCAACTACGAAAAAACCACTAAATAAATCTTTTAAAGCCACGGGGCTCACTCCTCTTTTCCTACAAGTTTAGTCCCAATTCTCACAAATGACGCACCTTCTTCAGCTGCTAAATGGAAGTCGTTACTCATCCCCATCGAGAGCTCAGTACACGGCGCATGATTTAAATTGAGCGCTTTAATTTCATCTCTTTTTGCTCTTAATAATTTAAATAATTTTTTAATATACGGCGCATCATCCGTAAATGGTGCCATTGTCATAAGACCAATTACTTCAATATTTTCAAATTGCTCTAAACGCTTGATAAATGTCTCAACTTCATCTAAAGCAATACCTTGTTTAGACGTTTCTCCGGAAACGTTCACTTGCACAAAACATTTCACTCTATGTTCTGCTCTTTTATTAATTTCTTTAGCTAATTTCAGACGATCTAATGCATGGAAATAATCTATCTCGTTGATGACATCTTTTACTTTTCTTGTTTGTAATGAACCGATGAAATGCATGGTAACATCGTCTGGTAAAGCTGATTTTTTTTGTTGAAAACCTTCTAAACGGTTTTCACCAAACTGTCTAATTCCTGCATTATAAGCATCCTTAGCTCGCTCTATTGTAACATACTTTGTCACTGCTATCACGTCTGGCAATGTTGAAATATTACCTTTTTTACAATGCATTTCTAACTGCTCATTAATCTGTTTTAAACTTTGTTGTACGTCCAATTTCTACACACCTCTTTGTTATTGACCAATATAAGCTAACATACGACCTGTATCGCCTTTTTCAACTCTATATGAAAAGAATAAAGATAAATCTTCTGATGTCGCATAATTTGTAATATAAATATTATCTTTTGGAACACCGTCATGCTCTAATAACATAGCATTTGCTTTTTTCAAATCAATGCCATGACGATTTTTACCTCTTGTCTCTATATACTGATGGATATCAATCGGTAAATCCTCAAACTGATGCTTGATGTCATCATTGATTTCATAAGAATTAGAGGTCGCTGGCCCAACAACAACTTTCAAATCATTTAAATCAAACGGTATATGTTTCACCATTTGATTAACAATTTGTCCAACTGTGCCTTTCCAACCTGCATGTGCTAAACCTATATATTGATGTTTTTCACTGTAAAAATAAATAGGTACACAATCTGCATAGCACATTGTAAGTAAAACGTCTTTTTCAAAGGTATAAAAACCATCTACGCCATGTAACTCATGAGTAAGACAGTCGATGTTGGCGCCTCTGTCTTCTTGATTAACTTCAACCACTCGATTTTCATGTGTTTGAATCGGAAAAACCCATTGCTCTCTTGGAAATTGAATTATAGAAGCTAATAATTCTTGATGTTTTGTAATGTTATCTTGATTATCGTCAATATATCTTGCCATATTGAATGCATTTCTTGGATAATCGCTTAATCCGTCTTCTCTTGTTGTTATACCCAATTTCACATGATTTAATTGTTCATCGTCATATTTGAGTATATGACGATCTTTGATAAATTTATCTTGCATGTTATAAACCTCCAGCTGTTCCAACACTTACTTCATTTGGGCGACTTTAAAAGTTTAAAATAGCATTTCCCCCAATGATATATATCGCTTAAATAATATGACAATCTTTTAATTCAAAAAAGTCATCAGATCTTTGGACCTGATGACATCTTTATATTTTATGTTGTCTAAATAAATATTAATAATTATGAAAAACTAACAAGAAGAAGAAGTCAATCTATTATTAACGTCTAGTTCTTCTAGAACGTCTCTCTTCTCTGTTTCTGATAAAGCTAGGAATATCATCTTCATTTGTAGTATGTGTTCTGCTTTCATTTGCATTATCTGCTGGTTGAGAAGCGCTTGATGAACTTGACGCATATGTGTCTTCTTTTCCAGAAGTATTTCCAGATGTTGCGCTGCTACCAAATCCAGTATTTGAAGCTTTGCGACCTTGAGATGAAGGTTTATCTTCAAAGCCTGTAGCAATTACAGTTACTACAATTTCATCTTGTAATTCTGGGTTAATTACAGTACCGAAGATCATGTTAACATCTTCATCAGCCGCATCTTGAACAATATCTGCTGCTTCTTGTGCCTCGAATAATGATAGTGATTCTCCACCAGTAATATTCATTAACACGCCTTGCGCACCAACGATAGAAGTTTCTAGTAATGGTGAAGAAATGGCCTTTTTAGCAGCTTCTACAGCACGGTTTTCTCCTGAAGAAACACCGATACCCATTAGAGCAGAACCTTGGTTAGACATAATTGTTTTAACGTCTGCAAAGTCAAGGTTAACTTCACCTGAAACTGCGATAAGGTCTGAAATACCTTGCACACCTTGACGTAAAACATTATCTGCTTCTTTAAATGCTTCCATCATTGGTGTAGATTTATCAACAATATCTAACAAACGGTCATTAGGGATGACGATTAATGTATCTACTGCAGCTTTCATTGATTCTACGCCAGCAGCAGCTTGCGTTTGACGTTTGCGACCTTCGAAACCGAACGGACGCGTCACAACACCAACTGTTAACGCTCCCATTTCTTTTGCAATTTTTGCTACAACCGGCGCTGCACCTGTACCAGTACCGCCACCCATTCCAGCTGTTACGAATACCATGTCAGCACCTTGAATGGCATCTTCGATTTGTTCGCGGGATTCTTCTGCAGCTTTTTTACCAATATCAGGGTTTGCACCAGCACCTAAACCACGTGTTAACTTTTCACCAATTTGGATTTTAGACTCAGCTTTAGATAAGTTTAAAGCTTGTCCATCCGTATTGATTGAAATAAATTCAACATTATTCATACCATGGTCAATCATTCGGTTAACAGCGTTATTTCCGCCGCCCCCTACACCGATGACTTTTAACGTCGCTAAATGATTAAATCCTTGTTCAAATTCTAACATTTAAATTTCCTCCTAGTTTTAGTGGCCAATCAATCGAATAGAGATTTCATAAGTTTTTTGAACTTACCTTCTTCTTTGTCTTGAGGTTTACGATCTTCGTCTTGTTCAACATTGACTTCTTCTTCGTATGCCTCAGACGCTTCTGGTTCTTCTAAATCAGAAGTTGATGTATGTGGCTCTTCTTGTTTGTTTGATTTCTTTTTGAACCAATCAAATCCGCTTGACTTCGTACTATTTTCTCGATCATTTGATTCGATGACTTCTTCTTCGAATTCTTCACTGTCATGATTATTAATTGTAACATAATCTAGTAATTCGTCGAAAGTAATGCTACTAGAAATCGTTGAAATCGCTGAAGAGAACTCAGGTTTTCTGATACCCATTTGAGATGGAGTATGAATTCTCACTTTTTCACTCACCATATCTTGTAACAATTCCTTAACACCTAATAAATTAGCTGAACCACCAGTTACAACAAAACCGCCATTCACTTTCGTTAACCCTAATTCTTGTAACACATCAAAGACATTAAAGAATATTTCTTCAACACGTGCTTCGATTATATCTGCCAAATCTTTTTGAGTGAATTGTGCTTCTTCTTCACTATTCACTTGATCAACTGTGAATACATCATGGTCAGATGCTGATTCAAAGAAAGCATGCCCGTATTGATGTTTGATTTTTTCAGCTGTTTCATATGATGTATTTAAGCCTTTCGCTATATCTTCTGTTATATCTCTTCCAGCCATTTCTATAGCATCAGCATCAACAAGCTCTCCTCGCTCATAAAATGCCAATTGTGTTACATCTTCGCCAATATCAATCACACATGCGCCAAGTTCTTTTTCAGTTGCTGAAAGAACTGAGCCATAGTTATATGCATCAGAATAAACATCTAATACATCTACACCACAAGATTCTACACATTTAATCATATTTATTAAGATTGATTTTTGAATCGCAATGACACCAGCTTCGACTTTCAAACTATGTCTTGCAATCAGTTCTTTAGGATCTGATACTTCATTATCTCCATCTACTATAAATTTAATTGGGAAAGCGTTTATAATTTCTGTTTCAGGCACGTCATTTTTTTCACGAATACCTTCAAGCACACTTTCAATATGTGTACCGTCAAGTTCTGTATCTTCATAAAATTCTATTTCATTTGATTCATCAAATACTTCAGTTCCTATGATAGGAAGTTTTAAAAATACTTCTTTCACATCGACACCTGAAGCAATAGAGGCTTTTTTAATTGTGTCTTTGACCGCTTGTTTTGCAATATCAAAGTCATCAATGAGACCGTTTTTAATCCCACTTGTGTAGGTCTGTCCTGTACCTATCACATTTATTCCATTGTGAAATTTCTCGCCTACTATCGCTTTAACGCTTGACGAACCGATATCTATACTTACATAATAATGCTCTTCCATAGATAGGCACCTCCTGACAATAACTTATTCATGTTCACACTATTAACAGTTTACAATACGTTTTGATGCTTGTGAACTATAAACACATGTATTTGTCTAAATTTTTTAATTATTTTTGTCTGATTCTTTATTAATCTTATTTAATGCACTTTGTAACTCATCTTTTGCCTTATCTTCTTCTGAATTTCCTTTATCTACATTTTGATCACTTGTTGATTTAGTCGTACTTCCTCCACTATACGGTATGAAAGATGCTCCTACTGACAAATCGATATAACCTGATTTTTTTAATTTGCCTGATTCATCGCGTTCTAGTGATTGTGACATTTGTGGGTAATACTTCATTTTATTTGCGATTGTGTTTAGATTCCCTACTATCTGAATTTCATCTGTTGTAAATAACTTAATTTGGTTTTGCAAATTTTCTTGTGGGTCATATTTTACTTCTGCAATCATACCTCTTACATTTGCAGACATTTTTGCGAGTTCTTGAATAATTTTATCTTTTTTCTCTTTTTTAAACCCTTCTAAAACCGGTCCATCATCTGTCACATTGCCATCTTCGTAATTTTCTAATTCTGTACCATCTTCAAGTATGGGCACGTATTTATCTTTCTTTTTGGTCAAGGCAACAATTTGATTCTCAGTCACTTTGACATTCAATTTATTTGGTAGTTGCTTAGTAACTTCTGCGTCCTTAATCAATTCATTTTTCTTTAAGTTTTTTATCGCTTTTGAAGTACTATAAGTATACATTCTAGAATCGTCTTTAACGTTAATTGCTTTTTCAATTGAAGTTTGAGATACATTATCATTTCCTTCAATTTTCACTGAATTAATTTTACTTAATGGAGTGAACATATAAATAAGAATGAGCAGTATCACAAACAACAATAAACCAAACACTGAATATTGAATTTGTTTTTGTTTTTTGCGACGTTTTGCTCGCTTCTCTTTTAAATATTCAGAGTCAAATTCACTTACTTTATCTGACATATATTTTCACGCCCTTTAAAGTGAAGGTAAGTGCGCTTGAAAACGTTTAATAAATCGATTTCCGCGCTCTTCAAACGTATTATATTGATCCCAACTTGCACAAGCTGGCGATAATAATACAACGTCATTAGGTTCAATAACCGATTGTACTCTATCGACTGCATCTTCTACATCTGTTGCTTTTATTACATATTTCCCTTGGTTTTCACCTAATTTCACAAATTTATCTTGTGTTTCCCCAAAGGTAACCAACACTCTGACGTTGTTCATGTATGGAATTAATTCATCAAATCCATTGCCTCTATCCAAACCGCCACACAACCAAATAATAGGTTGTTCGAATGAATTTAACGCAAACTGTGTGGCTAATGTATTAGTAGCCTTGGAATCGTTATAATATTTATTTGTTTTATTTGACCCTACATATTGCAGCCTATGTTCAATTCCTGAGAATGTTGTCAAGCTTTCAATGATTGCTCTTACAGAAACACCGGCTAATAAAGCGGCTAATACAGCAGCTAAAATATTCTCTAAATTATGTTCTCCAGGTAATACTAAATCATCTTTATGAATGAGGCGAAAACCTTTAAAGGTAATATAACCTTCTTTCACATAAATGCCATCAACCTCTTGGTGGGGCGAAAAATAATATGCTTTGGCTCTTAATGATTCGGATTCAATAAGGTGTCGCTGATGATAATTACATATTAAATAATCATTTTCTGTTTGATTTTTGTATATTTGTTTTTTCGCATTTTGATAATTTTCTAAGGTTTCATGATAGTCTAAATGGGCAGAATAAATATTCGTTATAATAGAAATATGTGGCTTATATTGGTCAATACCTAATAACTGAAACGAAGATAGTTCTGTTATTAGATAATCATTTGCCTTTACTTCTTGCGCAACTTTTGAAGCGACATAACCAATGTTTCCTGATAATTTACCAGTTATCCTACTTTTTTTAAACATATCTCCAATTAGTGACGTCACCGTTGTTTTTCCGTTTGTACCTGTGACTCCTATGATTGGCGCTTCAGAAACTAAGTAACTCAATTCTACCTCAGTAAGTATTTTCAACCCTCTGTGTTGCGCCTCTTGGATCAGAGGCACAGTGTAAGGTATGCCGGGGTTTTTGAAAATTAACGGCTCGTTATCAAGTAAAGATAATGGGTGTTGACCACCAACTACTTTGACACCCATATTTTCCAAATCAATTGCATGTGCATCTTGACTTAAGTCTTTACCATCGTTAACGACGACGTTGGCCCCCAGTCCCTGTAATAACTTAGCAGCTTCATAACCACTTTTCGCTAACCCGATTACTAATACATTTTCATCTTCTAAACCTGTATATTTCAGCAATTTAATTCACTCCAATCCATAAACCAATAAGACCTGAAATAATACCAACTGTCCAAAATACAGTAACCACTTTTCTTTCGTTCCAACCTACGAGTTCAAAATGATGATGTAACGGTGACATTTTGAAAATTCGTTTGCCTGTAAGTTTATATGATGTAACTTGAATCATCACTGATAGTGTTTCAGCTACAAATACAAAACCAATAAATATAAGAGATAATTCTTGATTTAACATAATTGAAATTGTAGCGAATATCCCACCAAGCGCTAGACTACCTGTGTCCCCCATGAATACTTTTGCAGGGTTCAGGTTAAACGGTAAGAAACCTAGCAATGCAAAAATCATAATGACACAGAATAAACCAATAGAAGTAGCACCTTGAATATAAGCCATTAACGCATACATAATAAATCCAATGATAGAAAGACCCGTTGATAGCCCATCTAATCCATCTGTTAAATTAACCGCATTTGAAAAACCTACTTGCCAAAATACTATGAAAATGACATATGCAATAGAAAGCGGAATTTCTACATCAGTAAATGGAATATGAATTCCAGTTGAAAAATCCGTTAAATTAAACACTTGGCTTAATATAAAGAAAACAACTGCAATAGCAATTTGTGCAAGGAACTTTTGTTTACTAGTTAAACCTTGGTTGTTCTTCTTAACAACGATGATATAGTCATCAATAAAACCGATTAAACCAAAACCAATAGTTACAAATAACAATAATATTATTGGATTTGCATTATCCATAAAGATAATAGCTAATATAGAAGTGATGATAATACTTAATAAAAAAGTCAATCCTCCCATAGTTGGTGTACCCGTTTTTTTCATATGACTTTGAGGACCTTCTTCTCTAATGCTTTGTCCAAATTTCATTCTTTTAAGTGTTGGTATCAAAACAGGGACTAATATAAATGTTATTAGTAATGCAATGATTGCTAGTAAATAAACCATATTATGCTCCTTTAAATATTAAATTGGATTAATTTCGTTAATGCTTAGTGCAGCTTATATATTATGTAACGAGATAGCAGTATTATCGGTTAAACAGACGCACAATACCACTGTTATTACCGATAACCTATCATACTACCTCGTGCTAATTTCAAATTAAATATTTTAACATGTTTTTTAATTGAAGTCAGACATCAAGAAAGTATTTATTCATTTTGACTGTCACTACTTGAATCAGAAGTTTTTGAATCATCACTGGATTTGTCTTCTGATTTATCTTTTGATTCATTCTTATCATCTTTGTTCGAATCGTCTTTATCATCATCTTCAGAGTCATTGTTGGATGACGAGCTTGAAGACTCACCATTGACTTTTTCGGCAGTGAAGGTTACTTCAATCTTATCGTTTTTGCTAACTTTTTGACCTTTTGCTTCTGATTGTTCTGAAACAAAACCACTACCTTTAGTTGTGATTTTTGTATTAGTTAATGTCTCAAATGCAAGTACTTCTTCTTTCGTCCAACCAGTCATGTCTGGCATAGTGATATCTCCATCAGTTAATAGTAAAACTTTGCTGTTTGGCAGTACTTCTTTATCTGATGTTACAGATTGTTTTACAACCTTATCACCACTTCCAATCACAATTGGTTCAAGTGACTTACTATTCATCTTGTCTTGTGCTTTTTGGGTTTCCTGACCTTGTACATCTGGTACTTTACTATATTTAACATCAGAGCCATCTTTTGAATCCTTTTCCCCTACATTTAAATATTTTAAAGTATTTTCCATAATTGGGTTGAAAGCCTTACTTACACCCATTTCATATGCTTCTTGATCATTTTTTTGAGCTAAACTCATGCCCGCATAAACAATGACTTCAGGGTCATCTTTAGGCGCATCACCAATAAAACTTACAAAGTATGGATTTTCACCTTCAACATAACCACCATTGTCAGAATCCGCCACTTGTGCTGTACCTGTTTTACCAGCAACATCATAACCATCTATTTGATAGTTTTTAGCGTGGCTATCTTCACTATTAACTACTTTATCTAATTCAGTTCGCACTTTCTTAGCTGTATCTTTTGTAATAGGTTTTCCTGCGTATTCCTTCTTACCTTTATAAAAAGTATCTTTAGTAACAGGATTACTTACGCTGTCAACGAACCACGGTTGAAGCATATTCCCATCATTATGAAAAGCTGACTGTGCACGTAACATTTGTACTGGTGTTACTGTTGTAGACTGACCAAATGCAGAGGTTTTTTGCTGTGCTTCATTATCCCAAGCAATATCACCAGTTGCTTCACCATCAAACATACTATTTGTAGATTTACCAAAGCCGAATTTTTCATACCATTCTTTCATCTTATCTGAACCAACTAAATCTTGTAAGTGCATCATAAGTGTGTTGGATGAATATGTGAAACCAAGTGACATTGAAATTTCACCCCAACCTACTTTGTTCCAGTCAGATATTTTAGACCCCATAACTTCTCGAGGTTCGGCTGTATATTTTTTATCTGGTTTAAATTTACCTTCTTGGATTGCTGCTGCTAAACCATAAGATTTAAATGTTGAACCAGGTTCATACGTATTTTGATATAAATCGTTAGCCCATTTTTTACCAAAGTCTTTACCTGTTTCTGGGTTAAATGTTGGTCTTTGACTGAACGCAAGTATTTCACCAGTCTTAGCATCCATCACGACAGCAAATAAATCTTTCGGTTTATAGTGCTCAACCATGCCATCAAGTGCTTCTTCTACGAACACTTGTATATTGGAATCAAGTGTTAAATGAACATCATCTCCACGTTTAGGCATTTTTTCTTTTTTAGTATTCGGGGCAATATAACCCCAAATATCATGAATATAAGATAAGGCACCTTTTTGACCCGAAAGATAACTATCAAAGATTTTCTCAACACCTAACGCACCTTTTAATTCTCCACTGTCAGGGTCTTTTTGAGCGATACCTAGTAAATGTGATGCAAAGTTTCCATTAGGATAAAATCTTTCAGTCTCTGGATATAACATCACACCAGGAAGATTCATTTTCTCAATTTTTTCTTTTTCTTGGTACGTTAAATCTGTACCTTTTTGACCAAATTCAACCTGAAATGCTTTTTTGTTATTTAATTTTTCTTCAATATCTTTGGCCGACATATCTATAACAGTAGCAAGTTTTTTAGCGGTTTCTTTTTTATCCTTTACGTGTTTAGGTTTGTCGCTACCTTCACTTGCTTTTTTATCTACTACAGCGACCACTTTATACCTTTCAACATCTTCAGCTAAAACTTTGCCGTTCCTATCATAAATCTTTCCTCTTTCTGGTTGTTGTTGACTATTTACTAAGTACTTTTCATTTGCTTTCATAATTAAATCTTCACCAGAAGAGTGTCCTGTCAACATAATATATGAATATCTTAAAACCAACGTAAAAAAGAGCAGTCCAAATCCAAGGATGAGTAGGACTGCCCCTATTTTACTTTTTTTGATTGAAAATTTTGGCTTTTTTAATTTAATTCTTCGCTTCGCCATTATTACGCACTACCTTTACATTATCGTTCTTAAGGCTCATTCCATCATTTTTTGCCTTTTCGTAAATGCGTTCATATGAGGAGTTCTTTTTAATTTCAGATTCTATTGCACTGTTTTCACTTGATTGTTTTTCAATTTTTGTATCTAAATCTGCAATTTTTTCTCGAGTTTCATACGCATCCATTTTTAAAGATAGCATATAAATACTTATTAAAGCAATTACTGTTATAAGTCCTATGTATAACATCTTTTCAAACTTAGTTAGCTTAACAATTACTTTACGCTTGACTGTCTTGGGATGTCTCTCTGGGCGGGTCGATGGTTGTGATTCTGGAATATGCTGCTCCGCTCCATTATATGGTTGGTATATCTTCTCTACTGCCACTCAATATTCACTCCTCATTTTAATATTTCTGCTACGCGTAACTTCGCACTACGTGCTCGGTTATTTTCTTCTAAATCTTCATCTGTAGCTATAATCGGTTTTCGATTAACACGTTTCAATTTAGGTGTATAAGCCTCCGGTATGATAGGCAGTCCTCTTGGGACTTCTGGGCCTTTTTCATATTCTTGAAACATTTGCTTACAAAGTCGATCTTCTAATGAATGGAAGGTAATAACAGAGATTCTTCCATCTACGTTAACTAAATCAATTGCTTGTTCTAAAGAATCTTCAAAAGCAGATAACTCATCGTTAACTGCGATTCTAATTGCTTGAAAAACCCTTTTCGCAGGGTGCCCACCTTTTCTTCTTGCTTTAGCTGGAATACCTTCTTTGACAATATCTACAAGTTCTAATGTTGTTTCGATAGGCTTTTGCGCTCTGTTTTGTTCAATGCGTCTTGCAATTTGTTTCGAAAATTTTTCTTCTCCATAACGATGGAAAATTCTAACTAATTTTTCGAACGGCCACTCATTTATCACTTCATAAGCTGATAATGGTTGAGATTGGTCCATACGCATATCCAATTTGGCATCATTATGATAACTAAATCCTCTTTCAGGTACATCCAATTGGGGGCTAGACACACCTAGGTCATAATAAATGCCATCTACTTTTTCAATATTTAAATCATCTAAAATTTCAGTTAATTTTCTAAAGTTGTTATGGACGAAAGTAACTTTATGTATGTGGTCTTTCAATACTTCTTTCGCATTTTCAATCGCTGTTGTATCTTGGTCAATTGCGATCAGTCTACCTTCGTCACCGAGTTGATTTAATAAATAGAGTGCATGTCCTGCTCCACCTAAAGTACAGTCGACATATATGCCATCTTCTTCAATATTTAACTCATCGATAGTTTCTTTTAGCATTACGCTGACATGATGAAACAATTTAACGCCTCCATTTAAAATTCAAAATCAATTAAGTCTTCAGCAATATCTTCAAAACTGTCTTCTGATTCATCATAAAAATCGTTCCAAGTTTCTCTATCCCAAATTTCAATACGATTTGAGACACCTATTACTGTACATTCCTTATTTAAGTTGGCATATTTCCGCAGATTTTGTGGAATATTAATACGCCCTTGTTTATCCAGTTCTACTTCAACAGCACCTGAAAAGAACATACGCATAAACTTACGCGCGTCTTTCTTAGTCATCGGTAAAGTCTTCATCTTCTCTTCAATTACTTGCCATTCTTCCAAAGTGTAACCAAATAAACATTTATCAAGGCCTCGGGTGATTATAAATCGTTCATTCAAGTCATAACGAAACTTGGAAGGAACTATCATACGTCCCTTTGTATCCAATTGATGCTCGTATTCACCCATGAACATTTATAATCACCTCACCTTCTCATATATATAATTTACCACATCTCACCACTATCCTCCACTAATTATACAATTTTCACCAAAATTTCTTGAATTATAGAAAAAAACACCCGATTCATCTAGTTGATGAATCGGGTATTCCCCTTGTCGCTCTAAGGCTTAATTAATATATGATCAAATGTGTAAGAAAGTGGTGGATAGGTGGAGGGACTGAACACATCTATCCCAAAATCGTTCATAATTTGAAGTGGATTCCAAATTCTTTCTTGGAGCCCACCCATAGGATGGAGAGTCTCACTGAGTTCTTCAAAGTGTTTCATGCTAATATCATTTTCTCTCTCAATATTTAATAGGTATCTCTTCAGTAAATAATCAAATTGGTTTTGATGAATCTCATTATTTTTACTCAATAGCACTTCGTTATCGTGATTTCCTTTTACTTCTGTTTGAAGAGACTGATATATAGACTTTTGCTGTTCACTCAACGATTTAATTTGGTCAATAAATGATTGAGAAGCTTGCGCCCTTATAAATTTATCTTTATCTTCAGTAACGCCCTTTTCAATAATATTATTTTTATCCAAATGGTATTGATCTAACAACTTTTCAATTCTAGTGTTTAAATAAGTGATTCTTAAACGTGGTAATACGATAGGCATAGAAACTTCTAATATTCGAAAGGCTTCACTCAATTCAGTCCAATACTTAATTTCACTTGGTCCGCCGACAAACGCTACTGTGTTAAATAGCCATTCTTCCATGATTGGCCTAGTAACCACATTATTTGAAAATCTTTCAGGTTCTTTTTCAACTATATCGAGCACTGCTTGTTTCGATAACACCTTCTCCGATTTATTTAAATAGAATTGACCATCTTTAACAGTCAGCAACTGTCTCATGTTATCTTCGTGGATAAACAAATGTACATTTGTATCAGTTTGGATCATTTGCTCCAAACCGCTATCAATCGTTTGAGCTTGTGTTTGTCTGAATGCGTCGTCCACATCTTGGTGATTTTCTATCATTTTTTTGAAAAGTGGCTGTTCTAACTGACGCAACGCTTTATAATCAGCGTCAATCAACAACACACCATAAGCCTTAAAAACTTCATGCAATAACGCTTTAAACATATCCGTCCAACCATCATAGTTATCGATGATATTTCTACACATGTTTAATAATTGCTTAGAAGATGATGTTTCTTTTAATTCTTTAAAAAACTGATTCAACGCTTTATGTAATTCTGCTTTGTCTGGCGTGTACTTTGAGACACTAGATTCTGGTGGCGTCATAGTACTATACTTAATTTTTTGTAACTTCGCCTTTTGTTCATTAAATACATAAGTATGATTGATTTCTTCAAAATCGTGATCTTCACCAGCAATCCAAAACACAGGCACGACGTGTGTATCATAATCATTTGATAATTTTTCACTTAATGTAATGATTGAGAATATTTTATGAAATGTGTATAAAGGACCTCCAAACAAACCAGCTTGTTGTCCACCAATCACAACTTTCGCACCGTCACTAAGCGCTTTTAAATTTTCAACTTGTTGATTATCTAATGATAAATCACTCATATAGCGTTCAATAATATCAGCAAGCGCTGTTTCTCTACCATTACTTTCTGAAAATAATCTTTCTTCATAATGCTTTTTATCCATTGCATCAAAGTGGTAATATTTAGCTAAAGTGGAATCACTATTTTTTATTTTTGGTATAAATTGATCTTTTTCATTAAGTTTCGTTGTTATACAATCCATTCGTAATTCTCCTTATGTTACTCTATTCCTATTTAGTATAAAGTTTATATTCAACGTTGACAATTTTACGGCTTATAATATTAATAAAATTCAAGTTATTTTGCTATTAATAGTAGATATTGTTCGAAGTTATTGTTCATGTAACAAAAATAATTTTACTTTGCGTAACAGACGATAACAATTTGATTTTAATAATAAACAAAATGTTTTAAGCATTCATTTTTGTGAAATATCTATTAAAATAAGGTATAATAATAAGTAATAACGCAAAGGGGGAAGCTACAGTGAGTAATGTAAAACGTCTTGATATTAATTATAAAACAGATGAATTATTCGAAGATTTCAGAAACTTCGGAAATGAAGATTTATATTTAGTAGATGAGCTGCGTGGAGAAATGATTGATGCTAGTTCAGACTCACCATTTTATGGTATATACGTTGGCGACAGGTTAGGCGCACGTATGGCTTTATACCGTAAAGGGGAAGTCGAAGAAGTATATTTCTCTGATTTTGATGACTATAACGTACTATGGAAATTAGAAGTATTACGCGATTTCCAAGGACGCGGTTATGGTAAGGCACTTTTAGATTTTGCTAAGGAACAAGGCCAGCCTATTAAAGTAATTGCACGTAACCAATCAAAAGACTTCTTTATTAAACAAGGATTCAAAGATATTGAATTACAAAATAAAGACGGCCATGATGTACTGATTTGGACACCATAGCCATGCTGTATAACATAAATAAAATATAACAACATATATAAATTTAAAGTAACACGTTAAAAGTTATTAACCGCTTAAATGGATTATTTCAATCTTTGGGAGGTTAAGTAAACCTAAATAAAAAATATGACAAAAATCGCAATTTTATAAAATGATTTATCGTCACACTCAGACTATGGTGACTAAAAAAGGAAGTAAACGTTAAAGCACATCTCCAGGTTTAGTTATCCATAGTCTATTTATTTTTGAAGCTTAGGGTATCATTGATATCTCAGCTTTTTTATTTTGTCAGTTTCAATAATTGATCGAGCGAATCAATTGTGAAATCAGGATTGATATCAGTTTCATTCAACTTATTTCTTGGATTAAACCAACACGTTTTAATATTAGCGTTGATGCCACCTAATATATCTGATGTGATCGAGTCACCCACAATCATTGCACACTCTCTTTTTTCTTCACCAATCTCATTAAACACGAAATCAAAGAATTCTGGCATTGGTTTTTGATAACCTGTTTGTTCTGAAACAAATACACCTTTGAACCAGTTACCTAGTTCAGTTCTTCCTATTCTCCTTTCTTGTGTTTCTAAAACGCCGTTTGTAACGATATACATATCATGTGTGTCTTTAAGGGCTTTAAGCGTTTCTACAGTATTCATAAAATACTTTATTGGTGCACTTGCGAGTTCATCTCTAAAAATCACATCCGCTTCTTGGCCATTAACGTTAATGTGATGTAAACCAAAATACGCTTCAAAGCGTTTGCTTAAC
The DNA here is from genome assembly GCF_017891975.1 of Staphylococcus sp. GDY8P131P. Lineage (NCBI taxonomy): Bacteria > Bacillati > Bacillota > Bacilli > Caryophanales > Staphylococcaceae > Staphylococcus > Staphylococcus sp. GDY8P131P. The sequence continues at coordinate 141,129 of NZ_JAESKF010000004.1, read as the reverse complement.
ACTTCTTCCTTAGTTAATCGATTTTGTTGAAAAGCTTCCCAATGAGCTTGATTAACAGACATGAATTTTTTCAAATCATTAGAATCCGTATGTAAGTTATATTTTTTTGTTAACGTGTGAAATGCATAAGCTTCTGCATCATGAAAATCGACAATAGTATCATCAAAATCAATAAGTAAACAATTGTTTTTCATTTTATCCCTGCTTCCCGTATTTCAAATTCTTTGTTTAATTACTTATTACCAAATCTTCAATATAATAATAGAATTCGATTACATCTTACCATAATTAGACAAGCACAAACAAAAAAGGCCAAGGTTATTACCCTGGCCAGTCCATATGAGTGATTAAATTTAAAATCCGAATAATTTACTTACTAAACCTACGCCATTTTCTACGATGCTTACAATACTTGTACCTAATTTTGCACCATCTCCTGCGATACCTGCTTGTACTGTTTCTTTAATTGCGTTAAATAAACCTTCCATTTAAAATCTCTCCTTTAATTTTTCCAAAATCTATATATTAAAATCCGAATAATTTACCTACTAAGCCTACTCCGCTCGATACAATGTCAACAATGCTTGATCCTAATTCTGAACCATTACCTGATTTTGCTGCTTGTACTGTATTTGCGATTGCTTCTGCTAATTTAGCCATGATTGAGCTCCCCTTTATATTTATAATTTTTTTATGTTAAAACTAGAATCCAAATAATTTACTTACTAAACCTACGCCATTTTCTACGATGCTTACAATACTTGTACCTAATTTTGCACCATCTCCCGCAATACCTGCTTGTACTGTTTCTTTAATTGCGCTAAATAAACCTTCCATTATAAACACTCCTTACTTAAGATACATGCTTATGACTGATTATTATGTTTTAAACGATATTGTTATTTTTTGAATTAAGTATCGTTTGTTATCTATACTATAGAACAATTAATAATCTCATTGGGTTTTTATTCATACTTCGTTGAAAAGAAGTAATAACTGTATTTAATTATATTTTTCGAGACAGTTTTGACTGCCTAATTGAATTTTTCGCAATTCAATTTTGTAAAATCATTATCCTTATTATTAATCATTTTCACTACTTTTAACTTTATTTTATGTAAAAACTGATTGTATTCAATCTCAATTGAAGATATTAAATACGCGTACGAACGATATAGAAAATGATTTTATCCCTTTTGAAAACCAATTATTAAAAATATATAAACTAGCACTTGATTCACAAATAAACTAATAATACTATAATGCTTATAAATTAATCAGAAATATAAATAATAATCCAAATGCACGAGCTGCTATTTATAAAAAACAATTTACAAGATAGCTATGACACATTAATTAATAAAGATAAATTTGTGATTGCTATTTTGGCTCAAACTTATAGTGTTAAAATACAGGTACACAAACTACATAATCAAATGACGTTATATGTATCCACGTATTGGATCCCCGCCAAATTATATTTGTAAGCGTTTTCGCACACTAAAATAATAGTTAATACTTATACAAAAATGATTTGGTTGCTGGAGACGAAGATGGGTGGGTTGCTCAGCGGCAAAGTTAAAATAGGCTTTTATACGAGAAGTTTCAAAGATAAATTGTTTAATAAAAAATTAAACGCCCAAAATTCAAATTAAAATTTCATAAAAAAGCGCCACTTCAAACTGAAGTAGCGCTTGCGCAAATTAATCATCGAATCAAGTGACCTTATAGTTATTTAATATATACCACTTATCACTAGAGTAAAACATATATTTTAAATCTACATAACATATTTATAGCTTGAATACTATGCAATTTAAATTATGAACTATAAATAATTAATCATCTATGCTATGACTCTTATATTATATTTCCTGTGTATTTATTTTAATTTACTCACTTCATTTTATAATAAAACACTGCTAAATCAGCAGCAATAGTATGTCAAAACAGCAGACTTTTTAGTTAGTATCCTTGATTTATTGATTAACCAAAATATTTTAATATATGGTATACAAGTATCAGTCACAAAAATATATCTGTAACAACTGGCGCCCAGTAATTTTATTAAACTTAGCTTAGAAGAAAGAAACAAAAAAGCCATTGGTATAATTAACAGCGCATAAATATAGAAATCTGTATTCTAAAAATTCTATGGAATTATTTATAAAAAGCCTCAAAATAACAAGAAGTATATTAAATCAATTTTCGGGACGTGTACCCTTCTTGGTTAAAATTTGTAAAATACAAAAACATAATTTTAAACAAAGTAAAAAGAACACATATTTTTAAATTCTATGCACGGCTTACTGGGGCTATAAACCATAGTTCATCCTCAAATATACAAATATACAAATATACGACACATTTGAGTGATAAATAAGATTTTTTACATACAAAATAAAATAAGCAGCCGAATTAACGACTGCCTTTATTTCATATTATAAAGAAATGCTCATATCAAGAAAACAAACCAATAATACCAAATTATATTAGCATAACAATTTATTAATTTGTTCAATTATCCTTAGGGATGTAAATAATACGCCTATTTATTATAGAAAGATAGTTATCATTCTGAATTCCTAGTTGCTTTTCTTCTTTCAATAATTTCTTCTTCGTAGCCTTCTTGGTTCCTTTTCAAATAACTTTCCATACGTTTTTTGTTAGGTTGTAAAGTCAACCCTAAAAACTTCCGTTCCTTGTTAGCATCTTTATAGAAGGATATCATCATCAGTATAATTATAACTGAGAAAGGCAATGCAGTCATAATCGCCATATTTTGTAATGCGCTCAATCCATTGTTTCCACCTGAAAAGAGTAATACAAACGCAATTAAGGCTTGGGCTAAGCCCCAAATAATTTTTATTGTCACTGATGGATTTAATGATCCAAACGTAGTTTGCATACCTAAAACAAATGTCGCTGAATCAGCTGATGTGACGAAAAACGTAACAATCAATATTAATGTAATAATTGATAGTACAAATCCTAATGGTACTGCATCAAAAACACCAAACAGCGCTGTTTCAGAAGGCATATCAAATATTTTCGGATGACTTTTAGCTGTTTCAATACCAAGTACACCAAAAGCAGAAAACCAAACTATACTCACTAACACTGGCGCTAATAAGACACCTGAAACAAATTCTCTTATTGAACGTCCTTTAGATACACGCGCTATAAATATACCTACAAAGGGACTCCAACTAATCCACCATGCTAATTGGAAAAATGTCCATTGTGACATCCACTGATGTTTTTGACCATTTAATGGCGCTGTATCAAACATATTATATAAGAACGTGTTTAAATATTCTCCAGTTGAAGTAGTTAACATATTTAAAATCAAAACGGTAGGTCCAATAATCAATACAATGATAAGTATTATTCCTGCAAGTCCAATATTTATGTTACTAATATATTGCATCCCCTTATTCAAGCCTGACCATGCGCTGCTAAGAAATAAGAATGTCACTATGACAATTACAATACCTTGCGTAGTAATATTGTTGGGAATATCAAATAAATAACTAAGTCCCCCTGATATTTGTAAAGCACCTAAACCTAATGAAACAGCTACACCGCCTATAGTTGCAAATACTGCAATCACATCAACAACTGTTCCTATTGGTCCCTCTACTTTATTACCAAAAATAGGTCGTAAAGTTCTCGAAATGAGACCAGGTTCATTTTTTCTATATTGAGAATAAGCTAAAGCGAGTGCTACTATACCGTACACGCCCCATGCATGGAAACCCCACTGCATAAATGAACCTCTTAAAGCTTCAGTATAAGCATGTGTTGTTTTAGGGTCGCCTGTAGCTGGGTTAGCAAAATGACTGATCGGTTCTGCTGCACCATAAAAAACAAGCCCAATACCCATACCTGCACTAAATAACATTGCAAACCACGAGATAGTATTAAAAGCTGGTTTATCTCCTGGTTTTCCTAATTTTAATTTTCCAATCGGGCTAAAAATTAAAAATATACAGAAAAATATCATTACTGCTACTATAATCATATAATACCAACCAAAATATTCAGTTATCCAAGATGTAATACTTGATCCAACTTTATTAAATTGGTTAGGAAATATTGCGCCTAGTATCACAAAAACTGCAGTTATAATTATACTAAAAATAAAAACTGCAGATAGTTTTCTATTATTTAAATTTGGATTTTTTTGTTCCAAATTTATGAACCTCCTTTAAACTTAACGGTAAAAAACGACAAACCCCATAATACATTAAATTTACTTCCAAAAAAATACCAACGCTTTATAAAATAGGGATTTATAACAAAAAAGATACCCCGAAAAAAGGCCCCCATTTATTTTTATTAAAACGTATTTCGAAAGCGCGTGCGATTTAACACTTTCTTACCTTGATTTATGGGTTTGCTTATTAAGTTAATTTTATTATAATGAATATCAAAATAAAAAGTAAAAACAAGGAGCCAGAAATATGCATTTATCCAAAATAAAACTTCAGGAAAAAGATTATCCAAAAGCATTAGAAATATGGGAAAAATCTGTAATTGCAACACATGACTTTTTAAAAGAAAAAGATATTTTGGAATTAAAAAATGAAATTCCAACTTATTTCAAATATGTAAAAGCTTATTTATGGTTCAATGATAAAGAAGCAATTGGTTTTTCAGGCACAAACGAAAAAAACTTAGAAATGCTTTTTATAGATCCTAAATATTTTAGAAATGGGTATGGAACAGAAATACTTCAATATCTCATTCAAGAAAACAAAGTACATTACGTTGACGTCAACAAAGACAATCATAACGCTGTAAAATTTTATGCCAAAAATGGATTTAAAAAATATAAAGAATCTCAAAAAGACGGTCAAGGTAGAAACTATCCTATTTTACATCTTAAATTATAATTTTTCACTTATTAACAATAGGCTCTGACCCCTCTTAATTTAGTAGTTTATTCTAATAATTTTAGTTTTATTTTTGATTTTACTCTCTAATGTAATGTTAGTTAATTCTATCTTTTCTAATCTTGTCAAAGCACCTAACTTTTTGAAAATTCGTATGTTTTCTTTTTAATCTCTTCTTAACTTTCCCCATTACATCTGATAGTTCATCATATAATATTCCATTATTTTTTAATTTAGTAACATTTTCACTTTGAATGTTTATCGAGACATAATAAAGTCCTGTTATATCAACGTTTTATTTAACGATATATAATGGGGGAGAGCCATACACTCTCCTGAGAAGGATTTAGCAAATAGCTTTATAGTCTTTGTGAATGTGTTTTTGTAGCCGTATTGTGTCCATTATTTTTACGCACATTAATCGGTAGATTTATTTTATCTCCACAGTATCTTTTAAATTAATCTAGTTTTATATGTAATAATTTTTTGCACACTAAAACATCCCCTAATTATTAATAAAAGCGGGATACTTAAAAAATAATAAACAGAAGATATGGTAATCTGATTAAGTGTAAATAATATTTGGAGATGTAATTGTAGTATCCCCTGCCATTTTTTCTCAAACTTAAAGGTGAAAAAATCAATAAACAGAAATAAAAAATATACTTTTTTAGAAATATCTATACTATTACAAAAGATAGCGGAACCTAAAGTAATAGCAGGGATTTAGAGGTGTCGTTTAGGATATTATCAATTAATGATTCAATAATAATGTTCTACTTACTTTACAATTAAACTTAAAAAACAATAACTTTTTATACAAATTTTTATTGAACGTAAAAATGATACTTAAAAATTAAAAAAGGCCCCCAATTAAGAGGACCTCAGGATTATAAGGAGTTGCGTTCTCCTCCACGCCAAAGGGCATGTAAGAGAAGAAACTCATTATTTCCTTAACGCCCTAAGGCGTGTACCCTAAGTTTAACTTATTAAATTTAATAAGTAAATTAAAAATAGTAATTTGAGATTTATTCATATTACTCTCTATTTTATCTCCATAATATCTTTTAAATTAACTTTACGTAACACAGTTTGTTCATATAAGTATAGTAATTATTCATAGCTATCTACTTTGTGAATGTGCCCTTCTATATTAGGGTCCTTTTCGCTACAGGTTATGCAAAAAGTGGCGAATGCCATTAAAATTATCAATTATCATTAAAATACCCTAATATGAGCAATGCTCCAATAGAAGGTATCAATAATAAAGTTAAACTTATTAAATGAATATCGTTTGGATATAAAAATCATGATAATTTGCGTAATCGTATCTTACTAACTTCACGGCTTTATACTTCTTCAATCAAAAAAGAGATTAAGCAACCTAATATTGCCTAATCTCAAAAATGGTATCAGTCCTCTTTGACAAAGAGTCTAAAAAATTAAGAAATGCAAATATGTCGTAACCATATTTGTGGCCACGCATACAAATTTTGTAACCACCATGTGACCAAAAATTATAAAACATATAAAAATATAATTTTAGACAAAATAAAAAGAACGCTGACATATCAACGTTCTTGGTTAAGTATATGTTATAGAATTTGGTGTAATTCTATGCATTAGTGTCCTGGGAGGGCATTTGTATACTTTCGAATATAATCGAAAAACGTATAACTAAAGGATTTTAGTGTATATACTTTAGAACGGAATGGAAAGAAACAGAAACATTTTGACACGTATTTGACACGTGACCCACCTCAATTGGTGGGTTTATTTATGTAAAAAATAACCACCCAGTGACAAGTTGGGTGGCTATAATTCGTTATAGAGTAAGGAAATAGTGAATACTCTGGCTATATGATTGATAAACTTGTCAATCACCTGGATAAATATAATAAAACTCCACTTCCCACAGTGGATAAATTGTTGGATTTACTGTTGTTTAATAGAAGAAGTAGGACGGGTTCCTACTTCTATCTACACACTAACACTAATCTATATTATTACAAGTTAATACTCTTATAAATATTTTGTTATATAAATAACCACCCATGGACATGCTTGAGTGGTTGACGAAATAAATATAAGGGCTGCATGTATTACATATTATAACATAAAAAAACAGGGCAGACACCGCTATGTGCCTACCCTAATGAAAATGTAGTGACAAGATATCATAGTAATCACTTATTAACTATAGTTATAACGTAGAAAAGACAGCTCCGAAAGTCCGCCTAATCTATTGTATGGTTAATAATAATTGTGCCTATAATACACAATAAAAAAGCGCCTCGTAAAGAGACGCTGAATATATTATAAGGTCAATCACAGTGGATTGCGTGGCTTTAAAGCCTATTTATAATTTAACATATTTTTCCGTTTAATCAAATAAAAAAAGAGCAGACACGGGACAATGTGCCTACTCAGTGTGAACTATAAATACAATCATTGAAAGCGCATTTATATAATAATATAAAAAATACACCCCGTAAAGGGGTGTTGTGAAAACTCATTTTTAAAATGAGACGATAAATACAGTTGGTATTATATCAACGTATTTATTATATTAGCATAAATTTTTAATTATGCAAGTTAATAAAAAAGACAAGCACAAAGGCCTGTCTCTTCATACTCGCATGTTTTAATAAAAATAAAGGAACGTGAATATATGTCTATCTATAAACTATCACTTTCTAATGACTCGGTCAAATAAAATAAAAAATAGGCGAACTTGAAAGTCCACCTATTCATTCGACGATTAATTATTTTAAGTTACATAGAAAGGAGTCTAAGCTCTCTGCAATTAACTTACCATTTTTTATAAACTTAATCAAGTTAAAATAAAGGAAGGCACCCCTAAAGGATGCCTCATGCGTAAAAAAATAGAATTGGTGAGTCAATAAATAATCATTGCCTCTATTTATAATGTAACATATGAGAATTAGTTTAGCTAATAGTTCCCCATAAATTCCCTAAACCTTGATTAGGAGGAGCTACTCCATTCCATGTACGTATTGGTAAATATCTTCTACCATTAAAACTATCGTAGCCTACCCATACATGCCCATCTTGTAACATCACTTCATCATATTTAATAGATTCACCAGGTTGTAACCACCCACTAATTGCTAAGTTAACAAATGGACCTATCATGTGTACTGCTATAGGTTCATTACCTACTTTGAACGTAGCTTGTTCAGACATATACCAAGTATTATGTTCATTTTGTTGCCAACCTGTATTAGTTGCAAGTTTGTTGTTACTAGTCGGCTTGTTTATAACTGTGGAGCCCTTAGGAATTTTCCCGTTATAATATTGTTTGATTTGGCTAATGAAATAATCTTTTGTTTTATTAACAATATCTTGCGGCGCTCTTTGTGTTGATGTGTAACCGGCGTGTAGTGCCATTGATCTATGTGGACATTGCGTAGGTGAAAACTCGTTGTGTAATCTAACAGTGTCTCTATTGACCGGTAATTTCCATTTTTTTAACATACGCGCTGCTTCTTGGAATACGGCTTGCTCATTATCTAAAAATGTTTTATCACTCGCTGAAAACGATTGGCATACTTCGAAACTGTAATAGTCTCTATTACCTTCTTCGTCTGCTGTAGCCCATGCGATACGACTTTCAGGTAATGCTTGCCAAACAGTATCACCACTAATATAACTATGTGCTATACCGATTGCTAATCTTGAATAAGGTGCGTTTACTAAACTATTGTGGTATTGCATAGCCGAAGAACTTCCTGCATCATTATGAATGACTACGCCTTTAGGTTTATAGCCACGTTTAGGTAATTTATATCCTTTAACTTCATCTCGGTTATATTTTAATTTCTTCATTTGTTTTTTTGCTTGTTTTTTCTTTTTCTTAGTTGTTTTCTTACTATCAGCTACCTTAGGCACCCAGAAACCAGTACAACCATAGTAATTATCTGTGCGTAGTTTAGGTGGTAAATTAGCTTCATTATTCCAATTTTGTTCTAGAACTTGTACAGTATTAACATTCGCTTTAGCGTAAACAATCCAAATATGACCATATTTTTCATACCCTGGTGTCCCAAAGTTAGCTACGCCAATTGCGCCAACGGGTGGTACGTAATTGGGTGTATTATCATGCCATGTAAAGTAAGGTCCTAGTTTATTATCCACTGCATCTTTAGCATCACCCCACATTTTTACTTTGTTATCAGTAAACCACAAGACATAATCAATAATTAGATCCATACATTGGGCGTTAAATCTTTTATCTGCATCAATAGCACCCGGTTGCATTGGCAAATAGCCTGGTTCTCGATAAGTTAATTTTGTAATTCTATAAGGACTATCTACTGTCCCTTTTTTATAAGCTTTTAATCTGTCGTTAATCTGTTTTTGCGTTTTACTCAATTTAAATCACTCCTTTATATAATTAAAAAAGCTGACGATATACGCCAGCTCTAATTGTTAACTTTTAGGTAAACCACTATTGCCACCTAATTCATCTTTACTCTTATTATCTTTACTAGATCCTTTCTTATCCTTGAACGTTTCCCAAATACCAGTTGCCATTAGTCCACTTATGAGACCAGCTAGTAATCGACCAGCAATAGATAGTTCAGAAACAATTTCTGGTATAAAAGCAGTTAATCCACCTACTATCACACCAATAAATATTGAAATAATTGGTATAATATTTTTCGGAATTGCTTTTGTTCGTTTTATTACTTCTGTTAGTGCAATAGTTATTACAGAAATAACCCCTGCAAATGCTATAATTTGTTCCATTTATAAAAACCTCCATTTATAATAAAAACAGGACGCTGAGAAACGCCCTGTGTTGCATCGAGAAATGTATTTACCTGTCATTGTGCATAATAAAAAGCCGACACAATGTGCCGACTTATTTAAAAAAGATATTTGCTACCAAAGAGATAAGTGGGACTAATACAACCCCTGCAAATCCCAACCAGTAGCCAATAACTTCTCTGTTTCCTTTTGCTTCTGCTTCTACAGTTCCTTGCAAACTTTTAATTTCTTTTTCATGACTTTTTGTTTCGTATTCTAAATCAGTAACTCTAGTTCCTACCGTCGATAATGATTCACTCATTTTTTCTAAATGTTTCTCAGATCTAGCTTGTGATTCAAATGCTTTCTCTTGTAGCAATGTCTGTCTATCTACTTTATTAAGCAAACTATTAAAATTGTCTGTGTGTTTGTTATCTACTTCGTTTATGCGTTCGTGTATCTTACCCCTTGACCTTTCCCATTCGTGTCTTAGAACGTATCTATCTTCGTCCATAAATACCTAAGCCACCTAAGAAACCAACAAATCCAAGCCATGCAGTCATAGCTACAAATTGTGCTGGTGTTAGCCAATTGAGTGAATTATATATACCTGCCGAAGCCATTAAGAAGTGGATAATTGCACTCCCTGTGCCACCTATTAACATAAAATAGTTCGAAGTATTGTTTACAGACCGTTTACCAAAGAATAGACTTGCTAGGATTAGACAAGTACCAAATACAATCAATAGTAATCCCCATATCCATATAGGCATAACTTCATGTAATGCTTGATAGAATTCACTTTCATTAAGTACATCTTCTTGTCTTACAAACCAGTAGAAACCACGTATATCTACAAACACACCTAAACCAAACAGTGATAAAGTTGCCAATCTATCGTGTATTGTAAAGTTTTCACTCATGCGTTCACCTACTTCCATCTAAATTAAAACCACAAGCCTAAGCCTGTGGTTGTTCTGGGTATTTCTCTCCAGTAATTAATGCGTATTCTTCTTTATCGATAACTTCCATATCTACAAACCATTTTATTTGGTCATTTGTGTAAGAACCCCATCCATACATTGTTTTTATATCTTCGTAAGTTGGAAATAGTAATTTCATATTATTTATCCTCCTTCATATCTTCTAACTCTTTTTGTAATCTTGCTAATTCTTGAGCTAGTTTTGCATTTTGTTCCGAAAACTGTGAAACCATCATGTTCCCTTGTACTATTTGTACCTGCATACTAGCAAACATGTTTCTAAGCTCTTTATCCAGTCCTTTAGTATTTTCATCTAAATCTATTTCTGGTTGTTCATAGATTTCATCTGTTTTTTCTTTATAATTTTCATTTACTTTTATTTCATTGTCTTCAAATATATAATATCTAGGTTTGAAATTTACAATAAAGTTATCTGGTATATTGCTTATTTCAATACCATCTTCAAAACCACCTACTATTGCATAATTAATAATTTCATCATCGGTATTTATCAGTATTTGCATTATTTCCACCCCTCGATTCGGTATATAGCAAAAACATTGCTTGAGCTTATAGCTTTGCTTGTTTCAAAATTATAAGCAATATCATGTTTAATCTTTAAGTTTTTATTATCTATTACAGTTAATAAAGTTTCATAAAATTTACTCAAAGAACCACTATCATCTGATAAATTGAATCGTTGAATCACTAAATCATTATCTATAGTTTTTACTAATACTGGTTCGGTAAAAACACCGCCAGGGAACTCTCCACTAACAAACAACATGTTATAATTATATATGTCATCATCTAGTGTGAATCCCTTTCCTGTACCACTTACGTTGCCATCGAAAAGAATAAAGTGTTTGTTATTAATTTGTTCATCCGTGTATTGATTAGCATCTGTTAAAGTTTCATTAGCACGTGACTCGGCAGAATTTTGAGTTTCTATTTCTTCGTCTAGGGGTAGTGAAACTAATTTTTTCCAGCCACTGTCATTACCTTTATGAATATTTTTTTGAAATGTTTGCCCTGTATAGCTTAAAACAGCTTTTATTTGTTTTACGTCATCAAATGCTGTAGTAACGTCTATATTCCAATAAGTTCCACTATCATCATTGCCTACTGGCGCATTTTTCATTCTCCACATTTGATAATATCCACTTTCTAAATTTACAGGGTTAATATCAGATATTCTTATTCTATCTCCGTTACTCTGTGTCATTTTATGTTTTTGCCATTCCTCAGACTCCCCTTGAGTAACAACTTCACTATTTAAAACGCTCTCTTTAAACGACTCGTGTTTTTCATCCATATATTGTTTGTCAGCATCAAATTTGCTAGAATACTCACTTGCTTTACTATTCATTTCTTCTAAACGTATGTCTGCTAAATCATTTAATGTTTTAATATTATCGGTTTTAGCTATTTCAATATCAGTTAAACCTTTTTCTCTAACTTGTTCTAGTTGTGAAACATAATCCTCTGCGTTTGCCATATTATCTTCAATATCAGTAATACGATTAGCAATAATAGCCTGTAACTCATCATATTCAACGATATATTGAAGTTTGGTTTCCGCACTAATTTGGCTAATAATTGATTTTTCAATATCGAACGTTACGATTCGTTCAGCTACAGTTACATTAGAATTGCCTTTTTCAGATATAAAGATTTGCATTGTAACTGTACCTTCACGTTTTAATATATCATTAGGAAGATAATATTCAAATCGTCCATTGATATCTGGCTCGGTAAAATGCAAGGTATCTTTCACAAATGACCCATCACTGTGTTTTAGTGCAATATGACCAGTGACGTTTTCCGTACTCAATAATAAGGGTTTGTTGTCTTTTGTTACATTAAATACAAAAACCGCTGAATCTCTATCAGCGGTTGAAAAGCTAACATTTAATTTTGAACGAGGTTGATATTTTGCAGTGTTTTCCATATTGATAATTGAATTTTTATCTAAATTATTCATATTCATCCTCCTAGTTTACTTTTTCTCCTGGTATCATCCACCAATCACTGGAATCACCATTTGCTTGATAAGTTTTATAAAGAATTTCCATTCTCACAGAAGACACATTTCTAACAACTCTCTGTACAAAACCTCCCTTATTGCTAGGTTCTACATGTATCACCCATCCTGAAATTCCTTTTTTACTTGAGGGGAAATCACTCATTCTTTTAGAGTCTTCTGTTGTCATATAATAACTCATGCCAACTATGTTTAAATCTGACATTTTGTTAATGTGAGTAGGTACTCTTTCCCATTCTCCTGCTGTTTTATAAACTAAATTCCATTCACCAACATCATCTGCACGTTTGGAAACAAATCTTTCAAAAGTAAGTAAGTTCCTGTTATAACTATTTCTGACTAACCTTTGTAGCACATCCCCACTCGTTTGAGGGGGCTCAACTTGGAAAAACCACCCTGCATCTCTCGACTTTTTATCCAAGGGAAAATCATCTATCTTTTTAGTATGAGTGGTATATAAATAATAATATCCAGGTTCTGTTATTTTAGATAACAGCCTTAAATTATTTGGATCGATTGGTAATGATTTCGTTCGTCCTCCAGTATCGGTTAAAGGCACTGGGGCCCCACGAGATTTCAACTTTTCTATTACCCCTCTTTGGGCAGCACCGTAAATTTTATGTGTTCTATTATTTGAACCGCCCACAGAAAAACCAATCAACAATGCTTTTCTTCCTTCATTGTCATAATAAAGTTGCATACCTTCCGGTTCTGCAAAATCTGCTGGATATATACCAGCAGAACCACCATAATCAATTACTGTACTATATATCTCTTTATGTGTTTTTAAATCAAAAGCTGTTAAGTAATTTTTGTTTTGAGGATTACTATTTCCTGTATACCAATACAATGTTTGGGAATCAAAAGCCACCCCTTGCATAGGTTGTGTTTTATCCCCAAAATACGTGTATTTCCCCGGTATATCCATTTTATAAATTATATTGTCAATTCTATTATCAATATCTTCAAGTTTTCTAATTTCAATATAATTTTGTGCATTTCTTATTGGTCGTTCTTCTTTGGGGTATTGTATTCTAAAAAGGATTAATCCTTCTTTTTCATTTATTACCGGTGTAATATACGGGTTTTCTGGATGTCCTGTAAACACTTCTTCCATTCCATAAGTACCATATACTATTCTAGTGTTAGGTTTATACTTGAAACGTACGATTTTTCTTTCTCCCTCATTGTCAATTATATGAGAATAAATCCATAATTCATCTCCTATATATCTATAACCATTGTGTGTTCCATGTCCTCCGTTTACTACCAAACTACTATCTATAAATTCTCCATTTGGTTTCAAACGAGATAACATGTAATCATCCCCTTGTGCCTGAGACATATAAATGATGCCAGTTCTATCATCAAACCAGGCATATTGCATAACAGTGTTTGTCAAAGGGCCTAAATCAGTAATATATAAAAATTCTTGTTTGTCTGGTTCAAAGCGATACTCTATATCTAACAATTCTTGTTTTGTTTGGTTGATTTCTGAAATTGTTTCTTCTTTGTTAATATGTGTACGTTCTTGCCAATCATTAATATTTTCTTTAAGAGTATTGAAATGATTACCAAACATATTAACTCTTGCTTGTACAATTTCGTTTGCACTATTATTTCTAGGTGCTAAGACCAAACGATTAATTTGTGTCTGTAAGTCCTCGAATGTTTCTTTTGATGTTCTAGCACCATGTTTGATTTGTGAAGAAGTATGAGCGTTCTTCTCATCTGTACGATGATAGTGAAAGTCATCTTTGATATAGTTTATATTTTCTATAATATATTTAAAATTACTAACCATCATACGTCTGTATTCTTGACCTAAGTCAATTGGAAAATTAAGATAATACATTGCCATCCCCCTTTTCTAAGTTTTCTATTTTTCGATCTAATTCATACACTCTATTCAATAAATAATAGTTGTCATTTTCTAACTTTGTTATTCTATCGTTCAAATTTTCCGGTAAACCTATAACATAATCAGCGTGGGCTACAGGTATAAAAGTATTTCCTTCTTTATCTTCTAAATATCTAACTTCTGCTTCATTCACCAATTAAAACACTCCCTACAGAATCTGAATAATTACTTGTAGACACAATTTGATTGGTTCTTCTTGCTCGTTCACTTATAACAAAATTATTCATATTTTTGATTTTCAAACTTTCTTGTAATTGAATTTTTAATATATCTTTGCTAGCATTGCTAAATTCAACTTCAACTGGTTTAGGGACAATCGGATGTGATTCAGTTATTTTGACCACTTTTAACTCCACGTTGTAACCCATCGGTTTGTGAATAAAACGAACTAAACTATTTTCTTTGATATCACCACTCTGGATATAGTGTTTATCTTCAACACTGCCTAAATAATTAGTAGCGATTTCCACGACTGGTTCATCTTGTAATTCATTTACCAACGTATTCATTAAATCATCGTAATTTAATGCTTCGTCATCATAAATTGTAGCTGCTTCTAAATGCCCAAAGGATTCATAATTAGGTGATTTATAAGTCGCTTTAGTGTGATACACATCTTCACCTTTTAACACTGCTGTTAAATTCAATACAGTGGATTTACTTGTCCCAACATACATACAAGGCGCTGACTTTTTATAGTCAACGCCACTTTTAGCTTTTTTAAATACTGCTTTAAATGTATGCTTACCTTTACTTAAACCACTTGCTATAATTATTTTTTCTGTTTCCGCATTTTTGCTATAACATTCAAATTCGCCCTTGCTTTGGTTGTCAATGAATACTTCTAATACGCCACCTTTAGACATTTTCTTTAAAGTCCATTCAAGACGTTCATTTCCCCATTTACACTCAAATTCTTTAGTATAACTTGCACCTATCTTTTCGGTTCTCCAAGTGCCTTCTTTGATGAAGGGTCCAGAATAACTTAAATCATTAGGCTTTATTGGATTATAGTTTTTTGTTTCTGATTTAGTTTTCTTTTTACCAAAACCTCGAATAATGGTTTTTAGATCAACTGTGTTTATCGTTACTTGTGCATCGTCATTATTATACTTATATATAATAGGCTCATCTGAACGTTCATAAAACGTTTCTTCATCATAAATATAAATTGTTTTGTTGTCTGCAAAGTAAATATAACCGAATAATTCAGCACCTTCCACGAGTGCCTCTAAACCATTCTTTCCGCCTAATTCGTCTAGAGGCATACGTTTGTTAAATGTACCAACGAGTTTATACTTAAAGCCTATTTTATTTCCTTTGAAAATGTGGTTAATATATTCCTCTACTGTATAATTAGGTTTATTTTTTTCATCTTCATCAGTATTCAATTCTTCGTTTTCTAAATCTTTATCTATATAGTGATGTTGAAAGTCCATAAATATATGTTTGGCTTCTACTTCGTTCTTTAATACAACCCCATCATAAATAGGTTTTGTACTTTTAATAACATAGTATTGATCCTTCCATAACAACAACATTTCATTTGTAATCGTGTCGAAGATATCTGCATTTTCGGTAGATTTAAAAATAGTGAAACTAATTGATCTATCGTTATTTTTTTCATACTCATATTTAAAAGATTCATAATCTAAATCTGTAAGTATTTCTCCAAATTGTTGCTTTCTATTTGTCAAAATTAATGAGTCCACATAATCACCTACCTATAAATAAAGTTGAAACTCCATTTAGTTTCAACCGAAATAATACTATCGTCTTCAATTTTGATGGTGTTATATCCTGGTGCTAGTGTAATCCATTGCCAATTTGTATCAATGCCAACTCTGTTACCATCTAATAAAGGATGAATGCCTTGTATTGTTAATGTTTTACTTGGTGTTAGCGGCTTCTTATAAACAAATTTATCTTCTGTAGTTAGATTTCGAATAGTAATACCGTTTGGTGCATCAGCTTTAATTTGAATTTGTAATTTATGCCTTAGCAAAGGGTCTATCGTATCTGATGAGCCATTATATATATCGAAATAATCGCTAGTGTGTGTATATTTAATAGAATCATCAGCTCGAGCAACTGCTTCAAATTGCCAATCACCACTTGATAAACTAAATTGACTTGTGTCTTTTAATGATTCTGAATAACCTTTAAAAACAACGAAAGTAACTTCGAAAGTAGCAAATGAGTTAGTTAAATCATCATTATCATTGCTATCACAATACACTGCATATTTCTTACCAGGTGCATCACTATGCCACACATAATATGGTTCACGTTGGTATAAGATATTTCTTATCTTTTGTTTATACAACTTCAAATCGTTAGTATCTAAACCTTTAAACGAGAAATTTAAAACCAAATTAAAAGGACCGAACGTAGTCGGCCCCATTAGTACACCATCAGTACCATTGATTTCAGTTGTATTTGCGTTAACTTCCACATCTTCTTCAATGTGATCTAAAAATAATAAGTTAGGTGTATCGGTTAACTTAATATCAAAGTTATCATTAAATAACCTTACTTCTTTTTTCAAATTAGAAAGCACCTCCCAAGTTGTATGCCATCATTTGCGCTTTTTTACCTTGTGCTTTACTCACATCTCGTTCAGTGAAACCTTTAGGTTGTTGTTCAATATTCTTGTTACTACGTGCGATTTGCATTAATGCATCAAGTTGTTTCTGTTGATTAGCAATCATTTGTAATAACAATTCTGTGTTATCGTTACTGTTACTTCCCCCTGTAGATGGTGTGCGCATTTGATTAGGACGTTTATTTTTCTTATTACTTTCTATTCTCTGCGATGCAATAGCAAGTAATTTCATAGCGTCAGATTGTCTACTAGGGTCAGTAGGTATAACAAATTCTGGATGACCATCTTCTGCTAATTGGTATAAACCAGATGAATTGATTAACCCGCCTGTAGCATACCCATGACCTTTGCCGATAGCAGATAACATACCTTTAGTACCATAACGAGATTTTGCGTATCTCATGCCAGCAATTAAGTTATCTAAACCATTCATAATGTTACCATGACCTGGTATTTTATAAGCATTAAATGTACCTGGTTTTACTTGTACTAAACCTTTAGCTCTACCATCATTAAGACCATCAGTCCCACCAATAGCCTTAGCATTTCCGCCAGATTCAGTTTGTATTTGTTTCTTCCAAGCATTAATATATGCAGATGATTGAGGTAGACCTGCTAATTTAAGTGCCTTCTTAACGTCTCCGTTCCATTTACCAGAACCTCCGCCATCATTAGCTTTAAGCCATTTGATAGGGTCAATAGGTGTTCCGTTCTTTTGAACTTCAAAGTGTAAGTGAGGTCCGGAAGATTTACCTGAGTTACCAGATACACCTAAGTAATCACCAGGTTTAACATTCTTACTACCACTGAATGCATGCTTACTCATGTGACCGTAAATAACTTTAGTAGCTCCTTTTACAATATCAACCATGTTACCAAAACCACCGTTCCAACCTTTACGAGCCGTAGCTTTACCAGCTAGAACAGAATATAGTTTGTCGTAAATATAGTTAATATCCACACCCATGTGAGGGCCTGCAAATGGATATCCTGGAGCTTTACCGTTAGGACTGAATGGGAAGTTAATACCTTTAGAAAGGTCGATGTAACCTCCATCACCTTCTGCTGCGTCTGACATCCAAGAAGTAAATGTATCGATTGCAGCTTTTTTAAGTTTAGAGAACATACCTTTCATCATGTCAAATGGCAATTCTGCTGCTTTAGATATACCGAAACCGTCTAAATTTAAGCCAATACCTTCAAGTACTTTATCCAGTAATTTACCCGGCTTATCTATCCACTCCATAACATCGCCGATTTTATCTTCCATCCACTTTTTACCTTTAACTGCTGTTTCAAGCGTTTTGTTTACAACAGCTTTACCGCCGTCGACAACTTTACCAGTAGCTACTTTTGCTCCTGCTTTAACTCCAGTTGCCACATCACCAAAGAAGTTATCACCTTTCTTTTTCTTCTTAGGTTTTTTGTTTGAAAGTGTACCACTAGCAAATTTAGGCATGTTATTCAACATAGAATGTGTTTGCGCACCATTCATAACCGAAGAACCTTTAGGTAGGAATGCTGTTGTATCTCTATTAGGTGTAAGAGCCATTTTGCCGTTAGGATATTTAATAGCTTCGTGTCTGAAACCACCAGGGCCATTTCCTCGTCCTTTATCTCCCACAGTAGCGAATGTGTCACGGTTTATTTTACCGTTTGTTACAACATTTTGAGTGGTAGTGTGTTCTGTTCCAGTGTGGAGTTTGACTTTAGGAAGTTTATCCATACCAAGTTTTCCACCAACCCAGTTCACACCATCGATAAGTTTGTTTAATCCGCCTTTAACTTTGTCTATCATGCCAGAGAAGAAACCTTTGATATCACCAGTTACCGACTTGATAACATCACCCATTTTGTTCATAACACCAGTGATTTTATCTTTCATTCCAGTAACTAAATCAACTGTTCCACTCTTGATACCCTTCCATTTTTTAGACATAAAACCGCCGATTGCGTTCATTGTGTTGGTCGTTCCTTTTTTGAGCGAACCCCAAGCACCTTTCACACCCGACCAAGTAGCTTTAGCTTTATTTACTGTTCCTGACTTAATGCTGTTCCATTTATTACTCATGAAACTACCTACAGCTTTAAATGTGTTAGTAGTGCCTTTTTTAAGACCGTTCCATGTGTTTTTTACGCCAGACCATAAAGCTTTAGCTCTATTTACTACACCGTTTTTAACAGAAGTCCATAATTTTAGAGCAAAATCTTTCACTGCATTAAATATTGCAGTTACTCCTTTTTTAAGCGCATTAAACGTAGCGCGAACGCCATTCCAAAGTCCTTTAGCTCGGTTTATAACACCATTTTTAATAGCATTCCAGACTTTAATAGCAAAATTCTTAACTGCATTAAATATAGCTGATATACCATTTTTTAATGCATTAAATGTATTAGTTACACCACTTCTTAAAGCTCTTACAATATTTAATACGCCATTTTTTATAATATTCCATACTTTAATGGCAAATGCTTTAATAGCATTAAATATAGTTACCACAATCCGTTTGACTAAGTTAAAGTTAGATCTAACTTGGTTAACATAAGCTTTAATTATTGCAACTACACCATTTTTAAGTAACGTCCATATTTTAATTGCTGCTGCTTTCATTCCGTTCCATAAAGCAGATAAAATATTTTTTAACGCTTGGATTGGGTGCTGAACAGCGAATTTGATGGCATTCCATACTGTTATAGCAGTGTTTTTAATGGCGTTCCAAACAACAATTGTAGAAGTTTTAATTGCATTCCAAATATTAATAATATAAGGCTTAATAAATCCGAAAACTGCAATTGCTGCATTTTTTATTGCATTCCATGCGCCTATTACAGCATTTCTAAATGTACTATTTGTTTTCCAAAGATAAACAATAGCACCAACAAGTGCAGTAATCACAGTGATAACTATTCCAACTGGTCCAGTCATAAATCTGATTGCTAATCCTAATCCTCGTGTGGCTAATGCAGCTGCTTTAGTAACACCAGTCCAAATTGTCATTGCTGTTGCTGCAATTTTCGATTTAATAGCTTGTACTGTTTGAGAAGTAGTTAACGCTGCCATTGCAACCCTATAGCCATTTGCTATACCACGAGCAGTAGCAGTAACACCATTCCATATTGCTTGTGATGCAGCTGATATTTTGGCTGCAGCATTATGTCTTATGAAAAATTGGATTAAACTAGACATTCCACCGAACATTCCACCAATTGTACTGGCTAATTTACCAAATATGGTTAAAACTGGACCTAGAGTTACTAACGTAATGCCAAGCCATTTAACTATGCCACCTAATGTTTTTTGTGTAGAACCGTCTAATCCTTGCCACCATTTTATAACGGATTGGATACCATTACTAATTGTAGTGAAAGCCTTACCTAGTTTTTCACCTGTTTCTTTTGCCCACTGTTGAGCACCAGGAGATTTAAGTAACTTTTCAAACTCATGTAGTGACCCTTTAGCTTGTTCAAACACTCCGCCTAGTAGACTTTCTCCTATTTGGCCAATATAAGCTTTAGTATTTTGTAGCATACCTTTCCATGATTTAGAATATGCACTAGCCATACCACCTGCGAAGTCATCCATTACGGTTAGGAATTCTTTTGAACTAACTTCACCGTTGGTAACCATTTCTCTAAATGCATCATATGAAACGCCTAAATGTTTAGCCATAGCATTACTAAAACCTGGCATACCTTCTTCAACCATGTTTAATTCTTGGGTCATGAGTTTGCCTTGACCTTGCACACGGTTAAATATCATAGCCATTTCAGATACTGGCCTATTACTACCAACTGCAGCATCACCAACAAGTTTGATGTATTTCTCTAAGTCCTTTCCTTCTTTGACCCCTGCTGCTAAAGCACCTGCTGCAACATCAGTACCTTCTGCCATTGTAGTCATTCCACCTTCAATAGCTTTCGCTACTTGGTCAGTGATTGAACCTACTTCTTTTGTAGAATAGCCTAGTCCTTCAAGCTTAGCTTTAGCGCTGTCTAATCCGACCAATCTATCAAACCCTAACTTTGCTGTGATACCAGCCATAGCAGTACCAGCAATCAATGCGGGTTTAGTAATACTATTAGAGAGAGACCTTCCCATGTCTTGCGCTTTTTGTCCGACACCTTGTAGTCCAGAACCAATAGACCCAAACGATTTACTTAATTTACCCAACATTGAGAAGTTTTGTTGGTATTCTTTTGTGACGCTACTCAATTGACTTTTGTACATATTAAAAGCGTTAGTTTCTTTGTTAATCTGATTTGCTAAATCTAAGGCAGCTTTAGATCCTGCACCTTGTTCTGCAGATACTTCTGAATGCCTTCTTTTTAGCTGCTCTAAATGTTTAGAACTGCCATCTACAGCTGTCTGTAGTTCACTCATACGGTCTTTATAGGCTGCAGCAGATTTATTGCCATATTTAAAGTTATTATTAGATACCTTCATACTGCTATCTAAAGCTCTAAACTCTCGCTTAACGTTTGAAAGTTTTTTACTAACATCCATATCATTAAGACTTAAATCTATCTGCAGCCCTTTTATTCTTTCTGCCATTATTCCACCTCCAATCTTTGAGATGACTTACATAAATGCATCGAGCATACTTTCTGTTTTCTTAACATTTTTTTGATTACTTTCATCTACTAATTCCATAAAAAAGGCGAAAGGCATATCTAGTATTTCGTTGATATCCTTCCCGCCATCTTTCATCATCTGTAGCATGATTTTTTTCATATTCTTTTTATGTTCGGACCAAGTGAGTGACTTTAAATTATTCTCGCTAGTTCCTTTTTTCTTTCTTCGTCCATTTGTCCTTGTGCGATAAATTCGATTTGCCCTTGCAATTCTTCTACTGCATCTGGTGCGTGAAGTCTGTCTAGCAAGTCATCTTTAGTAAATTGGTTGTTATAAATATCAACCACCATATCTAACATTTGGTCGATGTTTTCTTGTGCAGAAGTATTTTCATCTGATGCGCCGTCCATTAAATCAGCAGCATCGTATATTTTACGGAATGGAATTTGAGTAGGTGTAATATATGTGTCAAATTTTGCGTTACCTTCTGTATCTGTTACTGCGTTACCTTTTTTGTCGATTTGAATTAATTTAATAAAATTACGTTTAGCCATTTATAATTACTCCTTTAAATTTAATTTTTATTTATTATTAATAGGTATGATGGATTCTGGTTGCTCGTTTTCAGCTATAGCATGTAAACCAGTTGTGTATATCACTCCCTCAAGAAGTTCTGTTTTACTGGGATGCGTATAACATTCTGTAATTTGTCGATATCCTTCTTCAGCATCGTCTGTATATTGAACGCTAAATGCTGTGCCATAAGGTTTATCTAGATCTTTCGTATCCCACTCAAAGTTAATTCGCTGTTTTAATGGGATTTTTTTACCTTGATAAATCACGGTTGGTACAGAATTAATATCCTTCTGAGTGATGACTAATAAATCAGTTTCTTTTTTCTTCTTTTTGAAAAAGTCGATTAATTTTTTCATAGCTAGTCTCCTTTAATTTTTATTTGCAAATAAAAAGAGGGCATAAAGCCCTCGTTAATAGTTATTCTTCTATTTCTTTAATTAACACCATGCCACGTTTATTATCACTTGTAGTAAGGTCTAATATGCGGTCATGAGTTATCTTTTTGTTTGCTGGTTTAGGATAAGTATCGCCAGCATTATAAACTTTGTTCTTATCTTCTAGATCAATGAATTTGTGTAATACTTCATATTTTTTCTTAGCCATAATCAAACCTCCTGTATGTTATGCGCCTAGTTCTTCTTCTGGTGTACTTGTTCCTTCATCTGAATTACTACTTTCTGCAGATTCACCAAAGATAGCTTCCCAAATAGCATCTTTCATAACTGATGTTCCTTTTGCATCATGGCCAAGTAACATAGCTTTTTCTTCTTCAAATCCTTTAACTGGTGCTTGCATGAATTCTGCAGTAGTAGAGTCTGAACTGAATTCAACACCATCTTCTTTAGTGTTACCTTCTAGTTCTGGGAATGTGAATAATCCTTTAGGTAATCCAACATATTCACGAGAACCATCTTCCATAGTCTTAGCGAACATAACTGCTACATATGGAGGTGTATCGTTACCCACAGATACAATGCCATCTTCTGATTTTTCTAAACCAAATAAAGCCACTCTATCTTCTAATGGAAGTTTATGGAAACCAGCTTCTACTTCAATTGTTCCGTTAGCAACCGCCATTTCTGCTACTTGGTTATCACCGTATGCTTTTTCAATATCTTGATCTTTTGATACTGAAATCTCTTGTAAATATTTAATACGTTCTGGGTCAGTAACTTGTTGTACATCTTCACCATGCACTTTGTAATAAAATTCTGTTAAACCTGTAAATGAACGGTAGTTTTTCTCTGCCATATTAAAACACTCCTATAATTTGAAATATTGTTTACCTTCAAACCTTTTTGCTTGTCGGTATATGTTGAAATCTTTGACGTATTCAGGTTTCATTGAGGACGTTTCGCCGAACCCCAATTTTTCCCACATCATTCTTTGCAATAAAAAAACGAGCCTATCTGATAGGACTCGTCCGTTTACGCCTTGCTTTTGTTTTACAAATACATCTATTTGATAAAAATATTCGTAAGTTAAATTGTCATTATCTGCAAAATCAGAAGGTGTAGGTGTGTCTAATGGATCTATAACAATCACTACATCTTTGATTTCTTGTGCGTTTGGATAATCAAAAAATTTAATGTTGTTCTTAGGAACATGTTCCATAATTTCTTTATTATCTATAATCGCTTCATATATCTTCATTGTGATGTCATCCATTTACACCCTCCTAGCTAATTCTGATTTAATTGTGGCAAAATATGTTTCTCTGCCTTTTCGCATTGCATTTTCTATAACACCTTTACCAGCAGTGTTAACCCACTTACCAGAGCGGTCAAAATGGCCATATTCGTTAAGGTGTATAATACGATAACGTTCACCAGGCACATTACTGTTCCAGTGAATTTTTACTTCACGAACACCACCCACAGTTTCGGGTTTAGATACAGTTGTTGATTTGAAAGACTTACCAGTGCCTGCAAATGAACGCATATCTCTAGCAATAATAGATGCAACCACGCCTCCGCCTTTTGTTAAGGCGTAATCAGTAATTTTTTGCATCTTACGTTTTCCAAGCCTACGTTCAAGTTCACTCTGTAATTCCTTTGCGCCGCGTAATGTTGCCTTCATTGTTCTTCACCCACCACTTTTACGTAATTAGGCGTCTTAGCAGGGGCTACATTTTTGACATTAAAAAACAACCCTGCATAAATACCATTTTGTATTTCAAACGTTTGATTTACGTTAGGTATAAATTGAGGTTGTGCATTTCTAATATTTAATGTAACTGACCTTTTACTAAGCTCTAAGTTGCCTAATTGAACATCTTTTTGAGTAGGTTCATATAGTCCACTGAAACAACTATATATAGGTTGAAAACCACCCATGCCAGCTTCTGGACCATCATTAACATTTTCGTAAAAAGTAACTCTATAATCTAATTGGTTAAGATTCATCGGCTATCACCTCGATGTTATCTCTGCGCCATTTAGCAAGATCACTACGTAATGTTTGCACTAATTTTATTGAAGATGCTGGTATATCGAAACTTTGCTCATTAGAAGTAATAGAACGATTATCATTGTGATGAGCAATGATATTCAATACTGCTAAATTAAACGTCGGATTATCTTTGTAAAAAGGCTCATCCTCACTATCTAAAGAAACAGCCGTTTTCACTTCATTGATAGCGCCAGGCAAATAAACTTCCATAATTAAGTCATCGTCAAAATCATAGTCAACGCGTATTGCTTTCTTGATGGATTCAACGTTATCCAATTTGAACATTGAAATCACCTACTTTTCTTATGCGCCTAAATCGCCATCT
This sequence comes from Staphylococcus sp. GDY8P131P, assembly GCF_017891975.1. Classification (NCBI taxonomy): domain Bacteria; kingdom Bacillati; phylum Bacillota; class Bacilli; order Caryophanales; family Staphylococcaceae; genus Staphylococcus; species Staphylococcus sp. GDY8P131P. The sequence goes on along the minus strand of NZ_JAESKF010000004.1, from coordinate 115,980 downwards.
GGTTCTTGTGCTGAATCTTCAAATGTTACGAAGAAACCAGCGTTTTTATCTGCTTGTTTAACATCGAAACGGAAAGCGCCCATCAAGTATTTACCGTAGATTTCGTTTTCAATCCATTGAACTGATACGTCTGTACGGTCAGCAAATAGAACACCACGTTTAATATCACCAATAAATGCTTTAGCATCACCATTAGTACCTAATAGGTCATCACGCACAACTGTTACGTTCATGCCTAATACTGTGTTCCCTGCAGTATTAATAATGCTATCTTGTAATAAATAACGACCGTTACCATCTTTCAAAGTATCTAATTTTTGGTAGAAACTTTGTGTACAGATGATTTGACGGTCGTAACCTGGGTCTAATTTAACGTTAATGATTGCTTTTAAGTCATCCACATCAGAGATTGATGTAGGGTTAAATGCTTGTAACACTGCTCCAATTCTTTCATTTAAAGTATTAATTTTTTGTTCGTTGATATTCTCAGACACAATAGCAGTTAAGTTAGCAACTGAATCGTCTAACGCCTCTTGTGAGATTGGAATAGATCCACGGTAAGTGTCTACTTCCCATGCAATTGTTTCGAATTCTGGACGCGCTAACTCTGGGTTTTTCTCTAGTTCTGCAACAGTGTTAAATTTAGCATTAGCACGTTTTAAGATTGGGTATTTACCACTTGCAGTTGATACTGATGTTTTTTGTACTAATTCTGATAAGTCTTGTACTGTCTTAACTTCTTTCTCAGGAATATATTTAATATCCTCTGGAATTGTTACGCCAACATCATCAGACTTAACATTGTCACGTTTTGCTCCTTTAGATTTCATGTACTGTTCGAAACCTAAGATTTCCTCGTTTGTTTCTTGATTTTGATTTAATTTCGCCATAGAACGTTTCGCTCCTTCTTTTTTCTTTTTGTCTTTTTCTTCTTCCAGCTCGTCTTCCGTAGGTTCTTCTACTTTCTCGATAGCTGGTGTTTCATCTTTTGCCTTATCATCAGACGATGGTTTATCATCCTCTGTGTCTGGCTTTTCTTCTTTGTCATCGGTTGGGTTATCCTCTGACTTGTCTTCCTTGGGTTCCTCTGTCTTGTTGTCCGTTTCTTCTGCACCTTCATCTTTAGGTGGTGTTTCATCTTGCTTAGGCGCTGATGCTTCGATTTCTTCAGAAAGTTGTTCAAGTTCTTCATATTCTTTTTTCTGTGCATCGATATCAGCTTTTAAATTACGAGCAGTTTCAAGGTCGCCCTTTTCGACTGCTTCTTGCGCTTTAGAAATCAAATTAGAGATTTCTTTTTTGCGCTCGTCTAAATTAGCCATGTGTATGCCTCCTTATTAAATTTGGGTATAAAAAATAGCCTTACGTTTTAAAACGTAGGCCGTCCAATTCAATCGCTATTTTCAATTTTTCTAACTCTTTAACTTGTGTTAGGTCTTGTGAACGTTGAGCAACTAACACGCCAGTATCTTTATAAGCAGGTGTGGTGACGATGCTTACATCAATTAACTTTTCAAACTTTTCAACATTCATGACGTAATCTCCATCTTCAACAGTCCAATAAAATCCAGTTGTTTTACCATTGTTATCTTTTAAATACCAAGCGTGAAAACTACATTCATTAACGTTTCCCACATCAATATTTTCGTATATATCCTTTGCGTAAGATGTTTGTGGCAGCCAACATTTAAATTTTAATCCTTTGTCGTCCACAGATAGTTCAAGCGTTCCAGCTTTTGTCCTACCAATAACATATCTATCTTCATGATTGATTAAACACTTAACGTCATCTATGTCCACATCGTCTAAAGCATTAGGTAAAACTCTTTCTTTAAACCCGCCTAAATCATTACTCAGTGTATTAAAAGTTAAAGCATAACCTTCAATAACCATATCCTGTGTAGTCTCAACGTTACTATTTGTCATATTCATCACCCCTTTCAACTGTGTTTTTTTCAACTTCTTTTTCTATCTTTGATTCTTGATAGCTTTGTAAAGTTGAAAGTGGCGCTCTGTTAAGGTCAACAAGTGGTTGTTCACCATATTCAATAGGTTGATAACCAAATACACTTCTTGCTTCATCTGTTGATATAATTCCTTTACCATGCAATTCTGTAATACGTTGCAATTGTAATTCTGGGTCAATATCAATAAGACGAGAAGAATCAAATTCCAATTCATAACCAGAATCAATGAATTTGAATATCTTAGTTTCTAGTTCTGCAATCATCATTTTGAATATTGGATCTAATGTACTTTGCAGATATTCGAGATTAGCTTGTGTAATGGATGTATTAACCGTTTCTATACCTAATTTAGATACTGGTAATCCAAATGCTTTAGCGACTTGTGATGTGCTGAACTTATAACTATTTAAGAAATTTAATACCTCAGTCGGTATTTGTAACCGTTTAAAGTCCATCGTGTCATCTATAGCAACTAGTCCACCATTATTTTTTAATTGGCTGTTCGCAAAATCTTGTTTTAAATCTCTTAACTGCTCGGCATTGATGTGACCTTTTTTATACTGCAATACAGAAGTTGACGTACCACCATTGTCAAAGAAATTCCGTAAGAAACTTTTTGAACCTTGTGATATACCAATCTCATGTGCTAACGCGTACAAGGGACTATAACCTACATATCCATCTAGTGTGATGTATCTAAAATGCAGTATATCCTCACTAGTAATTTTTACTGCATTACCTTCTACATCCTCACTGACGTTATAAATAACTTCCCCATCCTTTTCTTCAATCCCTACTAAATCGTTATGTAAGAAATGGAAACCAACAGGGAAATCATTTTTATCACGTACAATCTCAACGAACGATTGGCCGTTGAGTAACATGTTCGCAATGATAATGAATTTGAAGTGCCACCCTGGTAAGTCTGAATGAGGATTGTTATTGAATAAATTCAATACATCGTTCATTACTGTGTTCGTCTCATGACCTTTAACTTTTAATTTTGTACTAGCAATATCTGCTGAAATAATACGTGTAGCAGTAAATACATCACTGTTTTTCAATGCATTAATACCAACATAACTCGCATGTGTTCCATGTTCTTGCCAGTACAATAATCTTTCTAAATCTCTATTCATTTTTTCTTGTTTACTTGTAAATCCTAAATCAAGTAATGGCATTTTTAATTTTCACCCCTTTCTGAGGTGTTATCGTACGCTTGATTTAACACTCCAGTTAAACCAATTAAAAATAAACCACCAACAATAAATGCTAATGGTTTCCAAAATATAAATAATCCATAGAATATACTGGTTATTCCGACTATAAATAATATAATCAATAATAATGCGTATAAGAATTTTTTCATTGCAACACCTCCCTATAAGAACATTGGCATAAACGTTTCTGTGTCCCATTCGTGTTCACTAGCTATTACATAAGCGAATATTGTAGCCATGAGTGGGTCGATTTTATGTCTGTTCATTTTCTTTTCAATCATTATTGAGTCATTCACATTCTTAGCAATAGCATTTTTAACTGCTGTATCTAATAATGGGTTTTTATGATGTTTAACATCACCATTAATTACATTTAATCTGAAATCTAAGTTAGGATTAGATAATGTTTGTGGACCCTGTCTTATTTCATATAAGTCATAAAACCATTCTCTACGTTCAATCTCTGCTAACACACCGTGTATAGAATAAGGGTCGTAACAAATGGCTTGAACATCTAAATTGTGTCTATTCACATAATTTTCAATGTAATCTAAGACTTGGTCTGTATTTATAATCCCGCTAGACAAGTTTGTGATAGTACAATAGCCATCATTTGCTAACTGATGATAATCTATAAGGTCTCGCTCAATCTTTCCTTGTAACCCTCCTTTAGTGCCCACAAAGGAGTGAGAGGTTATATAGTATTGTTTGTTGGTTTCATCTAGGTGTATAAAGGATATTGCTGTTAAATCATCTGCGCGAGATAAGTCTAAGCCGATATAAACTTTTGAATTATTAATGTCGAAGTCAGTTTCGTTTTTCTTCCAATCATTGAAATCAAGGTAAGATTCTTCACTAGCTTGCATCCAATAATTGAAGTTTTTCACTAACACTCTGAACATTGTATTTTTCTTAGTAGCTTCTGCTACACGCTTTTCAAGAAAATCTTCTATTTGTTCTTTCAATTCATCTGTCTCGTTAATCAATGGGTTAGATTTAGCCCAAGTGGACTTATCTTGCCATTCATCTTCTGAATCTTGTTCATAGATCACTGCGAAGTATTCATCATCCGTATATACTTCCGCTAATATATCTTTTGCATATGGCCATTCATCTGTATACATTGGCGCGTTAAGATTAAAACCTGCTGTTGAGATAATAAAAATTAAACTTTGTAATAAGTTACCTTGACCAGACTGTATAAGTTCTAGCATTTCATTTGTTTTTGCTGCATGATATTCATCTATTACTGCTAAGAATGGTTCGAATCCGTCCACTGCTCCAGTATCACGAGAGAGAGGCATTACATATGAATCATCTTTAGTGTTTTGCAACAACTCGCGCACTTTCTTAACATCTTTTTTTAGTTCTGGTACCTTAGATACAAAGTACATCAATTGTTTAGCAACCATATTAAATACAATACTTGCTTGTTTTTTATCATTAGCTGCAGCAAACATTTGTCGTCCTTCTTTAGGTTCTTTATCAAATAGGAAAGCATATAATACCAAACCACTTACCAATAAAGATTTACCAGACTTTCTTGATACAGAGATAAAAGCTTTTCTAAAACGCAACATGTCGTTGTCTTTAGTAAACCAACCACGCACGCTAGCGATGATGAATTTTTGGAACAATCCAAGTTTATTTATATTACCTTTTGTATCGGGCAGTGCTTCAATGAATTTAATAACCTTTTTAGCGCGTTTAGGCTTATAGGTATAATTCCATTCATCATTGTTTATTGACCGTTGTATGTCCTTTAAATGACGAATACAAGCCAACCTAGTATCCTTACACGTAACATAAGCTCCAGACAAGACCATGACACAATATTTATAAGCGTCATCTCTGTATTCTTTAGGTATATCTAATAATGTTTCATACGCTTTAGGTATTTTTACGCTAGTCATCGTCATCAACACCAAATTCATCGTACACAGATTGTTTAACTTCACTTTCAGTAGGCACAACTAACCTCATACGTGAATCGATTGTCATTCCTAATTGCCCACAAATAGAACGCAACTCTTTCAACGACTCCATATAAGCCATGAAGGCGCCTGTTTTACGATTAGTTTCCGGGTCAACCATACCTTCAATACCATTTTTCTCGCTTATTGAGCGATATAAAGTATCGTTCTGATCTAATACTTCACAATATTTCTTGATAAGCGAATAATCTAATTCGGCTATTGGCAATTGTTCAAGTAATGGTACTACCCTTAACCACTCTTTAGCAGCATTTTCAGTTAAACCATCAGGCACAGTTTCAACATTAATTTTTGTGAACTGTTGTAAGCCGTTTTCTTTAAGTTCTGATTGTTCTAATTCTTCTTTTGTTCTATTTCCTAGCTTATTTGCATTTAATTTCGGTTTTCTTCCTGCCATATCAGCACCTCCAGACGTTATATGACTTTGTGAAAGTTTTCATTTTGGGAATTTGGTCACAGAAAGGGGCGGCTCGTTGTTCGCTGTTCCCAGAGTGACGGGGGTTTTCTTTCTCCCCCAAAAATATTTTTGAAAAATAAAAAATAAAGTAAAAAATTAATTAGAATGAATTTTGTTGTGGCATGAAATACACACCGCCTCTAAATTTTCCATATCCAGTCTTTTTGACCAGTCGTCTTTTAACTCCACGATGTGATGGACAATTAAATCCTTGTCATTCACAACACCTTCAGCTAAACAGTGTTGACATAAGTAGTTATCACGTATTAAAACCTGCACACGTAACTTACGCCACAATGTACTGTTGTAGAACGCTGTATACTCCTTATTACGTCTATTCTGCCTAACCTCTTGGTTATACCTTTTGGTATTGCCTTTCCTATACCTTTGCAACTCGGTTTGAGTATAGTTCTTGTTACCAAGTCGAACCTTTGGTTGAACAAACAAATGAATCAACTTCTTTCATTTGAATTTAATATTTAAAATTAATAATTATTTAAATTGGTTTTAAAAATAAAAAAAGAAAAGACAAAACAAAATCTAAAATAAAATTAAGAAATCATTTTGTCTTTCACTTTAGAAAATGTTTCATCAATCAAATGCAAATTAATCTTTAAAGTTTATGATCAATAAAACATTTCTTTATTATTCAATTGTTAAAACAACAAACAAACTTTACTTTGATTTATTATTTAATGTTTCAATTAATCTTTTAAACTAACGAAACCTTTTAATGTAAATGAATGTTCATTGTTCTGTCTGTCATACACTCAATGGATAAGTGTTGACCTTCAAAGCCTGCACTCAAAGTGCATGACCTTTAACATAGGTCCTTAAAGTATGCGACCTTAAACACCGCACCTTAATAAGTAGTGTCCTTTAATATGTGTGTCCTTATTATGTGGGTAGATTAAATAGGTGCATACAAAAAGACACGCTACAAAAGTAACGTGCCTCGTATAATATAGTACTAGGTTTCACACACCTACATTATTAATAGCTCTACCTCTAAAGCTACTATCCATTTTACCTATGATATAATATTAACCCATTGACAAGGCGCAATTCACTAATGTGGTAATTGCGGTTAGTCGAAATGTATCCATCCTATTCTTTCTGCAGTATCTCTCATTATTTGATTGCGCATTCTAATAGCAGAATGTTGGCTGATAACCTTATCATCTTCTCTACGTTTAGTTAACTCATGAGCTATATCTTCCCACTCATATATAAGCAGGTCTTTCTCCCAATATCTATATTCGATAATCGCCTTCTGTTCTGGTGTAGCTCTGTTGTATACGTCTTCCACAGCTTGTATAGTTGATTGTAAGTTACGATACTTATCATCTTTATGTAGCTTGATGACTTCATTCTCTACTGGACTGCTAGGCAAATTAGACTTGCCACCACCTACATTTGTATCTTCTGGCTGGTATAACAGTTCATATCTTCTATATGCTAACTGTCCTTTCATCTCATCATACTTGCGATAAAACTGTTCTAATTTTGGAATATCTTCTTTACCTAAATTCATATGCTACCTCCAGTTACTTCATACGGTTATTAAACTCATTTTTAATCTTGCGTAAATCCTCATCGCTCAACTCTCTCTTAGGCAAGTCCTTTTCAAATATCGTGAATAGTAGATAAGCTACTTCATACTCCAATGCATCTATCTTTGTATCTTTAATTGAATTGTATATAAGCGTGAGTATTGTAATACAACCTAATACAATTGTCGCTATTATCCAGAACATATCAAAATACCTCCTGTAATTTAATCTTCACTATCTTTCCACCATATTTCTCAACAAACTCACGCACCCAATCTTTATCTTTAAAAATCAATGCTTTGTTTATATCAGTTGTAACGTTGACATCTTTAAACATTTTACTCCCAAAGTAAGATTGACAACGCCCTGTGAAAAAGGTTTTATCTGTAGCCATTACCATGTACACTACTCGTCCTCCTCAATAGACACATTTATAATCTCTCTAGGTAAGCTCACGTTATCTGGATGACTGTTGAACACTTCTTGTGCTTTTGTCTTAGCTTCTTCTTCATCTCTAGCATCTACCACGGTGCAAGGATGATACATTAAAGGGATGACCCCTTGATACAAATACGGTACTTCGAATTGTACTTTATACTTAGTCATCTACTCACCTCATAATCCCTCGGCCCATCCACCATATCGTTTGCTTGTTTCCTAACAATGATCTCGTACGTGATTGCTTTACTTAGTTCGTATAAGAATATAATTAATAATGGTTTGAGTATGTGTTTCATATTACCGACTCCCTAATCCTAAAATGTCTGCTCTTATTTTCTTAATTTCTAAGTTATATTGTTCTGCTAATTCTAATGCGTCCTCGTAATCTTCATATAGTACAGCTTTCGTTAAGTCTTTTGTAGTTTCTAACACTTTCTCCACGACTATTTCATCAGCATAAAAACTCACAATAGAACCGGTAGCCATTCGATTATTACGTGTAACAACATAATAGTATTTGCCTGTTTCCAAGTTACTCACTGCCCTTTCTTATTGTCCTCTGATTTTTCCTTCAAAAGTTTTTTTAACTCATCACTAGCAGGTTTCTTCTCTACACCACGTTGAGTAGTCATTTCTACCATACATAAAGTAAGAGGTATACTAATAATTAAAGCTAGTAATATCATCACTCACTGTCCTTTTTTAACGATAATTCAATAAAATGTTCTGATATGTTTTTATACTCTGCTATCCTCTTAGCTTCTTCTGCACTCTCTGCATCCACCACAACAAACGTTTCATTCTCCTTAGCCTTAGTTGCATCCAGGAACACTTCATCTGTTGTGTGGTGTATTTTGCGTACTAGGTATTGCATAGATTCACTCCTACTTATTAAGAATAGATTTTATTTTAAGGTATATATCACTTTCTTTTTTGTTAGCATATTTGAATGTATAGCTTCCTACTCTATTTCGTAACCCTTTTAAGTTTTTAGTTATATTACTTTGTTGTAATTTTGTATACTTTGCAGCGTCACTAACACTTCCAAATGACATTAAAAACTTACCTGTTTTGAATTCGTACATATCAATAGGTACACTTTTTGTAAATTTTCGTTCTTGGTAACTTTTTTCTTTATTGTCTTTCCAAGAAATAAATTGCATGTTTTCATAAAAATATCCTAGTTTTGGGTTAATCCTATCTATACTAGGTGCATAATCTTTTTTAAAATCTTTATTTTTATATTCTTCAAACAACTTTAAATAGTCATAGTGTTTGCTATATTTATCCGAAAATTCTTTCGCAGTAAAAGGAAGTTTTCCAAATCCGTTTGCTTTGTTCCGCTCGTTCATACCATGATACAAGTTGTTTAGATAACCTGTAGGAGTCTTTCTATATCTTCTTCTATATTCATTATTATAGTCTTTGCTTTGATAATTTAAATCTTTAGTAATATCTAAATGAACAATTGGGATTTCACAACCACAATCTCTCCGATGTCCACTCCTTAAATATTGCATTGAATATAGAACTTCATTGCCACAATCGCATAAACATTTATAGCAAGTCACATATTTGCCACTAGGTCGAATTTTTACAATTCTTTCTTTGGCTACCAACTTTCCAAACCTATGATTAGTAATATCTATTCTTGTTTCTGTATTAGTTTTAGATGTTGGCATACTATCAAAAATAGAACATACTTTAACCATTCAAATCACTTGCCTTAATAAATGTACCGTTTATAGTACGCCCAGTTCTCCCTTTGATCTCGTCATATGCGTACTGTAAACACTCCTGTAACGACCAACCATGTTGTTGTGCCAATATAATTAAAGTAACGACTGTATCGCCTATACCGTCTTTTAAATCATCTAATTTGTTACGAGATAATGCTGCGCCAACTTCCCCACTTTCTTCCCACACTTTAAGTGCTTGACGTGTTGGGTCTGCTTTGTGCAAATCTTTATCTTTACTCCATTGTTCTACTTGTTTAATTAATTCGTTCATATTGCTTTTCTCTTTCATAGTGTTGTACATTACCGTGTTCGCAAGTAGTTCGTTATATGTTTTTAAATCTATAGTTACTGTGTTAATCATTTATTTGTCCCCCAAATCGCTTAGTAAGTTGCTAAATTCGTTTGTGCCATCTAGTTTGTCCATGTCTTCTAATACTGGAGCTAAACTAATTTGTGCGCCCTCTAAAATCTTATGAAATCCCATATTCTTATTTATGCATTTCTGCCCTTCATAGTTTGCGTAAGATTCCAACATTTCTGCCTTTATCTTCTGCCATACCTCTTTATACTCTCTATCTTTCATCGTCTACACCTTCTCCTTTTACCGCTTTCTCATACGCCTCATTACTAAGTGGTATCGCTTGTATACTACTGTCTTTTGTTATCTGTAATTCAGTGGCCGGTTGTGTAACTGTTAATTCAATTTCACCTTTCATCGTCTGCACGCTCCAAATGTTCTTGTATAATATCGTCAATGTAGTTGTACGCCTTATATTGTCCGACATCTTGTTCACTTTGAATCAAGTATTTTTCTTCTTCCTCTTTTAATTTTTCGATTATAAATTCTTTTATCTCCTCAAACGCCTTTGCTTTTTGATAGACTTCTTGTAGTTCTTTAATTCGTTCGTTTAATTCACCCATTGAACTTTCATTATCTACTGTAAAAACAATTTGCTTATTGCTTTCCTCATACTCATACGCCATCTACTTAACCCCCAATTTATTTAGCTCACTTCGGTAATACATATAAACATCGCTGCCAGGATGAATAGCTAGTTTATAGTTAATGAGATTGTTAAATTCTTTAAGTAATTTTATATACTGCTCATTCTCCCGTTCCAACCTCTTAATTGTGTCTCGTTCATGCTTGACGATATGTTCTAATTCACAACTATATTTATAAAACCATTCTTTCTCACATTCATTCTCCCGCTCCAACCGTTTGTTATTCGCACGCAAGACGATTAAATCATCTACACAGTGCTGATACGCTTTTTTATATTGGTCACATTGCTTTTTCACTTTCTTCAACCTTGCATCCATAACACCAACATGAAATTTCGTTTCTGAATTCATAATTAACACTCCTTATTGATTAGGTAATCCATAACTCATACATTCGTTGTACAATTCATCTTCTGCAATCGCTTTTTTAAGTTCATTTATGACTATACTTATTTCGTTATGGCTCATATTTCTAATTTCTTTTTCTGTGTAATCTTCTGCACCATATTGTTCTTGTAATGATTGGACATACTTTACTTGTTTATCTGTAGCCACTAGCCATCACTCCTCTACTCACCTTTAGTCATGATCATAAAAAATATAATGAATATGATAATCACAGTCCCACTTGCTACTATGTCTATCATTTACTCCACCAGCTTTCCTCTATCGCAAATTTTTACAAGGTCGTTATCAATCAAAGTAAAGAATGTGAGGTCATCTCGTCCTATAACCATTGATGCAGTTTTAATTGTAAAGTTATTGCAACGATGGACGTCTTTTGCGTCAGTCAGTACATATAAATAATCTAAATGTGTATCTTCCGTAATTTCTTCCTCGACTTCGACTGTGAAAAGGTCGTTTTTAGAAACACGCCAGTCTGATGTAAACTCTCCTTTATCATTAATGCTAATAGAAACTACATAACCTTTTTTATCAAGTCCTCTAAATGTTACGTTTCTCACACCGTTATCCCACGCCCACTCAATCAACTGTGGTAAGTTCATAGTTTTCTTAGTTTTGATTTTCATCTTCTCAACCCCTCCATCGCTTTCCTGTTATGTTCCTTATCTTCTGGCAACACTGCCATGACAATGCTGTGTGCATTTACGGATATCAAAAATCCTTTAACTCCATAATCTTTTAGTAGCTTTGCCATTTCGACAGTATTTCTGCCTTTAGTATCAAGTTTGTATTTAGTTTTAATAGTGTCGGATAGTATCATGATAATTTATACTTCTCCATCACAATGTCATACTTCTCAACAAACTTATATCTGTCTTGATGCAACTTATCACTCCATTGTGTTAGCTCATCCATAAATTTAAGTTGTTTCATGTAATCGTTAAACTCAAATTGTGACTGTTCCATACTGCTTATTGCTTTCCAGTATCTACTTGTACCAACTTCTGCCTCATAACTTGTGTTACTATATTTCAAGAATTGTTTATATGTTCTATCGGCTCTTTGAAATAATGATTTAACAATCAAGTCAGAATTTTTTAGTAGTATGTCGTTAGGTGTCATTTACTTCACATCCCAATTCTCAAATGCTCTTTCGATATACCATCTAGCCTTGTCCACATCTTCTTTACCATTCTTATGTGGACTACGTGCTAAGTATTTAATTGCATTTCCAATGTGATAAGCTACGTTAGCGTTGTAGTGTTTGGTTACCTGTTCTATAAAATCGATTGTTTCTATATCACCGTAGTTATAATGTGGTGGGTGATTAACTGTATCTTCGGATTTTATTTCCATACCAACACTTATATTTAATTCACCACGCTTACGTTGTTGTACGTCGTTGGATTGATGTTTTCTAATTTCTTCACTAACATAATCAACTAAATTTGAATTAGAGTTTTCTAACAATTCATCTGGTACTTTTATTTCGTGGCCATCATAAAGTTCTAAATTCTTGTTTTCATTCCACTTAACCGATGTTTTACTCATACGCTCCGTCTTATCTTCTATCTGCTTACTCCACAACTCAAAATCATTGAAGTCTGTGATTTCATATCTGTGTTTAGGTAGCGATTCGATAATTGCATAATTACCTTTATCATCAATCTCAACCACTTTACCTATCACACGTATACCACCGCTATATTTACTTGCACCTAAATCATTCACAACAACGTATTTACCAATTTTTAAATCACTGATGTTCATCTAACGCACCGCCTTGGGAAAAATACTTGTTTCCATTAAATACTGGCACCACTTACCTCTGTTATGGTTCTGTGGTGTTCCGTCATACAACCAAGGACGTTCTTCTCTTTGCTTTTCGTCTCTATAATTCAAAGTTGCTTCCGTGTTATCTTCTTCATATTGTTTTGCATAGTTGATGTATACTAGATCTTGTCTGTTAATTCCCTTAGGTACTTGGCAAGCTTCTTCTATAGACCAATTGTTTTGTAATCTGTTACGAATTAACTTATCCGTAATATCTAATTTCTCTGTCATTTCATAGTTTTCACCTTTAATCTCGTATGTCGCATCGTGTATTTTAATTGTTTTCATATTAATAACCCCTATCTATAATTTTTACGTCGTCAAACTCTAATGGCTTTGCGTCCATGTAATCTTCTTTTAATGTCCACATCTGATCGTGTATCTTATCAGCAGCAGTATTATCGTCGTCGTCGTGATTTACATACACTTTCTTCTCAACGTAGACTTTGTATCGAATAGTCGCCGTTTCTTCATTCATCTAGATCACCTTCTACTTTTTCAATGTGAATAATGACTCTCGGTTCAAAGGAATAAGTTTTTATGCCTCTTGCATCAGCAATGATATTGTCATCAACCCATAAGTGATTATTACCAGCATCAAGTATTGTTTTAATTAAATTATCTACATCTGGTTTGGTTGTTTTATATTTACCTGCCATTGTTTGTTGTTTTTTCTTACTCCAACTTTTCAACATTGGAAAGTGAAACTCTATGAGTATTATCAGTGGTTCATCTAGCAGAAGTTTCGGCATTTGTTTTTGCAACTCTTTCTTATGCTTCATATAATCACTAGACATGTATGTTTGTACAAACTTCCCTGCATTTCTAAATCTCGGTCTAGGTGATGCCATAGGAGCATCTACCGTTAATTCTATGCGTTTCATTCATTCACTCCTAGAGGTCAAATATATTCATTTGGCTGTCAAGTTCTTGCTCGTAGTACAGATTGTGTACTCCCTTAAAGTGCATTAACTCGTCATCAGTCATATTTTTTTCTGCACCTTCAAAGTAAGCACCAGTTAAATTGCCTACGTTATTCACATTAGGAGCTAATGGGATAACTGAAAGTACTTTTTCGTCATTTTCTCGGTACAAATAATATTTATTTTTATATCCTTCAACTAATCCCATCTATCAGACCACTCCATTTCCTTGTAGATAATTTCCTTCTTATCCTCGTACTCGTCAAACGGCGTTATGCGCCCATTCATAAGCAATCTTTCAGTTGCCCAACCTAACTCTAATAAATTAGCTTGAATGAGCGTATCGCCTTTGTATGTGTCTCTGTAAAGGTGTCCTAGTAGTTGTTGAAATTCTTCTATAATCATCCGTAAAACCTCTGTGATTTTTTATAAAATTCCAGTTCTGCAGTACCAGTTTCCCCATCTTTATTTTTAGCAATAATAAATTCGATATCGGATTTGCCTGAATCATTTTTTTGTAACTCTTTATCGTAATAATCTTCTCTATATAAGAAGAAAATCATATTCGCATCTTGCTCTATGCCACCAGCTTCTCTTAGATCACTCATCATTGGCCTTTTATCATTACGTGATTCAACGCCACGGCTTAGCTGAGACAATGCTATAATTACGCATCCAGTTTCTTTTGCTATAATTTTCAAATCACGGGATATTTTTTCCACTTCTAATCGTCTATCTCGTTGTGGAACATCTGATTCCATCAATGTTAAATAGTCTATAAAGATTACATGAGGCTTATCTGATGGTTTCATCGCAATTTCTCTGACATGTTGTGGTGTCATTTGCGCTTGGTCCTCTATACGTAAATTGCTATGTCGCTTAATTTTATTAATTGCACCCATAACCAACGATGTTTCATCATCACTCATGCCATCAGCTTGCTTAATTTTATGAAGTGGTATATTAGTAATGCTTGATACCAAACGTTCAACTATATTGTTGCCACCTGTTTCTAAACTAAAGAAAGTTGTTGGGTAATCTTCTAAGGTGATGTTCCATAACATATTTAAAGCAAGCGCTGTTTTACCAAGACTCGGCCTAGCACCTAATACATTTAATTGGCCACTTTCAAATCCCATTATTTTATTGTCTATTGCAGCGAAACCTGTCTTAATGAATTCTTTTGGCTTATCTGAAAGTATATGATCCATAACTTCCATCAAATAGTTATCAGTTGGATTCTCTTTATCAATAGTCATGCTATCTAATTGTTGAAGTTGTTCGATTAGATGTTTAAAATTAGTGCGATTTGGCATTGATTGATATTCTGATGATTCTTTAGCAGCTTGTTCAATAACATAGGACTCTAATAAATTCATTTGGTCCTGCATAAAAAACATCTTATCCGTGCCTTTTGAGTTATAAATTTCACCAAGTCTTTTAGTAGTTATGAAATTTTTATCTTCACGACTTTTGTAATAGATTTGATTAACATCTACTTTTCCTGCATCCATAATGTATTGAATGAATCCTTGTATTTTATCGTCGCTAAACATTTGTGGCTTGAGCTTTAATTTACCTATCAGATCTGGATTGCGCATAAGATTCGAAACGATGGCTTCTTCTGTCGAAAGTACATTTATTTTAGTCATCTTCACTCATCCATTCTTGTTTCATTTGCTCCCACTGTCGCTTTAGTTTTTCACGATTCTTAGCGTACTCAGGATCATGCTTCATTCTATACTCATGCGTTTCTTCAGTAGGTATTGTGATGTCACTTGTTTGTTTAGGTTTGCTATCCATAACTTCAGCGATTGCAGGTTTAAATTTATTTTCACGGATGTACTTCTTGGTTTTATATAACGACTTTTCATAGTCTGCATATTGGGTTAGTTGCTCTACCCACAACTTTGTTTTTAAATCATCGTTAGAGAAGTTCATATTGAATGCAGAATCAACTAGATTAATTATCGTGACTGCTTCCTTTTTAGTCATACTCATTCATCTACTCCTCCCCGTTCATTAATCTATCTAAATAACTATCGCCTTTTTTATTAGTTACGACTGTTTTGTTTAGGTAACTTTCAAATTTAGTACCGAATAATGTTTCTGGTCTCAGATACATTTCCATCTTTTCGCTGCCTTTCCATTCTGTAACCATATTGTCTATTACTTTTAAGAAGTCATCTTCATTAAAACCTTCATTAAATCTCGCTTTGATGAGTCCTTGTGTTTTATTAGTAGTGTGCTTATATTTTTTATCTGCTTGTTCATTTAGATGATTAATAATATTTTTGTAAGGAAGAGAAGGAGACTTATCTTCTTCTCTATTCTTTTCTTCTTCTAATTCTTCTTCTGTTGCGTGACTGTCACGTGACTTCACGTGATTATTTTCTAATAATTTCTGTTTTTCTCTTTGTTTCTGTTTACGTAATCTGTTTTGTTCTCTGATTTTCTCAAGTCCTTCGATGTTTTGGTGTTTTTCCCAGTTAGCAACTTTAAGAATTCCATCATCATATTCAATCATGCCTAACATAGTGAAAGTTTGAAGCGCTAACCTTACTGTGTTAAGTGATCTGTTGAATTCGTTAGCCAACATTTCTTCGTTATACGGAAGGTTTTTTGACAACATGATGTAGCCTTGCTCATTGTGTTTACCAGCTAAAGTTAACAACTTAACCCAAATCGTTATGATTGTATCTCTTTCAGGTAAACCCTCTATATATTTGATTTTGCTATCATCGAACATGCCGACCTTTAACTTTATCCATGATACTTCACTCACTAGTAATCACTTCCAATAAACCAATCAATAAAAACTGTAACCACTCTATCGCCTTTATGGTTGGCAGTTATAACGTATACTGGAGAATTATCTTCAAGAAGTGCTTCAGACCAACCAACTTTTACTACAAAATGATTTGCTCTTATCCCACAAAATCTACTGTCGTTGCGTTCTACCATAAAGATATCTTGTGCATGAAAAGTATTTAGAATATCAAGATCAATTCCGTGTAAATTTTTTAAGTTATCTATTTCATGGTTATCTATAATGACGAAATCTTTATTATCATAAAGTTTCTGCAAGTAATCTTCTGATTTTTGACGAATGTTCAAGATTATTCCTCCTTTTTAAAACGGTAATTCTGGCTCAATGTCTTTTGTCCCATTAGCAAAAACATTATCTTGTTTACTTTGATTATTTGATGATTTAGTATCTAAGAATTCCACTCTATTAGCATTGAATACTACTCGTTCACGATTATTACCTTCTTTATCAGTGAATGTATTTTGTTTAGCTGAACCTTCAATTAGTACTTTTGAACCTTTGCCGCAGTGTTCTACTAACAAGTCTGCTGTTTTGTTCCATGCTTCAATATGAAAGAAGCTTGTGTCATCACGTTTGAATGGATTATCTACTGCCAACGAGAAGTGTGTGACTTTTTTCTGTCCTACTTCTTTAATTTCTAAATCTTTAGTTATACGTCCTGTGAATATAATTGAGTTTGTCATTATTTATCATCCTTTTTGTTATAATATTTAATTCCGTTGTCTAATCTAACTAGAGATTCTTCAGCGTCTTGAGCAGAAATCTTATCTGGTATTTGCAATTTCTTTTTTAATTGCGATTCACTTATATTCATCAATGGTGCAAGTTGTTTTACTTTGTCATTGATTGAGTTGATTTCATCATCTGATGCAGATTCAAATGGAATTTCAGGTGCATCTTCTCCGTGATATAAGTAAAGTCCAATTCCTAACAACGCTGCACACTTAACAAATGCACGTTTATAAGTTTTATTAATTTGGAACATGTCAGCTTGTTTATATGGTACTGACTTATTTTTAAAATCTAATACTGGCAACGTCTCAGTCTTAGTTAATCCTTTTAATGTGATTGATACCGTTACACTATATCCCTCTGGACTTGCTAAGTACGGTACGAAATACTGTTCGTTAGCTACGTCTGGATGTGGGTATTCATGTATCTTCATTTCATAGTTAGGGTCAATTTTCATAAGCTCTTGATGCGCATATGACCAAGCTAGATAAGATAAACCTTGTTTCTTTTCAACATGATCATTTACATTTAAAGCATTCAATTTATTAAATAGTGTTTGTTCATTCATTTACTTCAACCCTCTCACTTCTTTGTATTCTTATATGAGTTGATTCATATATAATTTTGTCGTGTAGTGACCAGTCGATTTCTAACACTTCGAAATCTTCTTCGAAAAATTTACGTGCTGTTTCTTCTTCGTCTGTATACTCAACTTTGGGCGCTCGTTCAGTTGGACGATTGTTTACATAATGATCTACATTCTTGTGAACGATTCTGCAATATTCTTTTCTAGACATTGATTTTTCCTTCGCCATTTGACGAAACACCTCTATTCCGTGTATATTTAAGTTATAAATTTCTTAAATAACTTACTTTGACTGTTAGCAATTACCGTTGCTTTCAGTCTTTTTTATTGTGTTAAGGAACCAGTCCCAGCACATGTAAGATACATAACTTAGTAATACCGATAATGTAATGCCGAGGAAAAACTCTTGTACTGTCAAAGCTACTATTAACGTGATGACTGGCATTGTTAGTATTGTTAAAAACATCCTCATGCTATCCCTCCTTATAAATTAGTTTCTTTAATGAAAATGTTTTGTTCTATAAAATCAATTGCTGGTCTAACTTTGATGTAACGTTTGTTACCTCTTCCGAACCGGTACATACAAGCTGCTTGAAATTCTTTGTTAGGATAAACTTTTTCTTCTAGATCATCTCTAGAAATACCACTGATTTTTACAAACTCTTTTGCATCTGCAAATCCGATATATTCCATCTTTACCGGCTCCTTTCTGGTATAATTGATTTATCGCTACTGCGATAGTGGGTGGTGAAAAATTATGATGAAACCTTATATGCTAACCTATGATTTAAATTCACCTGGACAAAAATATGAAGAATTAAGAAACGTTATAAAAGAAGAAATTTCTAATGGTTATTGTAATTATTGGAAATCTTCATTTTTATTCCGTTCTGCTTTAACGCCTTCAGAAATGTTAGATAAATTAAAACCTTATCTCGATTCAGGTGATAAATTGTTTTTTGCAGAAATAACAGATAACCATCAAGGGTGGCTAACCAAAAGTCAATGGGATTTTATTAATCAAAATATCTTTGACTAGAATTTGCTCATTGAAGGCTTTGATAAATCGGATAATCCATTCGAATCTTCGGGAATAAATCGTTTATTCTTATTAACACTCTTAATCTCTTCCGCCAAGATGACGATTAGGAGTGTTATTTTTAATGCTTGTTTTAGGTTCATTCCGTTTCCTCCTGTTATCAGTTTTTATATGTTATAGTTTAATAACTCCCTAAGAAAGGAGAGTTGCTATGATTTCAAGTAAAATATATGAGCAATTACAATCAAGCGATGTCGGACATTTAGAGTTTTTCTTTAGTGATAATCAATCAGTTATAATTAAAGACATTCTTTTTTCTGAATCTGATGACCAATTCATTCACGTAACAGAACCTAATGAACTAGTAATAAATTTAAATAATGTTCTGTATTATGAGATACATGAACAAACTAACCACAACCACCATTATCACGCCTCTGAATAAATTTAATTGTTAAACCACTGATTTTCACTATTCAATAGCTCGGACTATCAAGTTCTAACTTGGTGGTCTTATAGCTATATTTTTTATTGTGTCTCGATTATTACTCACTGCGCTTCCTCCTACTCTGATAAAAACTTATTAATGAAGTATTGCTGACCTTTGCCAGTGATTTTTGTTGTTCTTGTGATTTGGCTTGAACCATCTGGATTGTTAATTGTGCGTTTCTTAATATCCATGATTTCTAAGTCTGCGCTGCGTTGTGTAGGTAAATTGTAGTTCTCACCTTTTTGTTTGATGAGATAGCCGTTTTCTCTCATCCACTCGAACAATCTGTTTTGACCAATATCTACTCCATTTTGTTTAAGTAGTTTGGCTAACTCTCCTACTAAAATCGAACTTTGACTGCCAACTACAGAATCTGCGAACAATACTTTAGGTTTGTCTTTTTCAATTTGTGCTTCTAATTGTAATTTCGTATCATTAGCTATTTTCAAAGCACGTTGCATTATCATTTCTGGACTGTTCCATGCTTTCTCTACTTGAATAAAATATTGTCGTGCTCGTTTACCTGGATCACTTCTTTGAATCATTGCAATTTCTTTAGCAGTATCTAATGTTAGTGCGTGATCAGTTATATTTTGATATCCACCTCGGGTAAGACAATTTTGGGTCACCCTTGTATAATCGATATTTTCTTCAAAACCATATTCAGTCATTCTACTGAACCACTTTTTATATTCTGTTTTAATCTCTAGTGCTTCATGTAATTCACGACCACTAATTGCAATTTCGCCATTTTCTTTTTCTTGAATATTGAACATTTGTGATATGTTCGGTTTGTTTTGTAAATCCTGCATTTAAGCTCCTCCTATATTTTATTTCGGTTTTTCCGAATCGAATTCTAAAAAAATATTAGCGACTTTAATATCTAAAGCATCCGCTAATTTTTTCACTGTCTTAAAGTTAGCATTTTGTATATTGTTAACATCTTTTTCGAACAAATATATTGTTCTTTCGTTAACACCAGACTTTGCCGCTAAAGCAACTTTAGTGTAACCTTTAAGACCGCGCCATTCTTTTAAAGTTAGAACGGTATTTTCATTCATTTTTTTCACCCCTTTCGAAAAGGTTAACCACATTGTATCATTACGGTTTTTCCGAAGTCAAGCATTATATTTCATTTTTGCCGAAAAAATATTTCGGTTTTCCTGTTGTAAATATCCGACAATAATGTATAATATAGGTACAAACTAATTTTAGGAGGTAACATAAATGTTTAGCCAAAATTTAAAATACTTAAGAAATAAACATAATATGGAACAAATTGATCTAGCACATAAACTAGGAAGAAAAAGCGCATCTAGTATTAGTGAATGGGAAAAAGGCAAATATACTCCTAAAATGCAAACGTTAGTTGAAATAGCTTCTATATTCAATGTCAATATAGATGATTTAATGGGCGAAGACTTATCTTCTGATAAAGAATCAAAACCAAAAAACTCTTTCGAAACGATTGCTGCACATTTAGATGGCGATTTAACAGAAGAAGAATGGCAAGAAATATTAGATTATGCAGAATATGTTAAAAGCAAGCGTAATAAATAAGGGGTGTTTTCATGGGGAGTTATGAAAAATTATTAGCACAATATGATGATGAAATCATTATAGAAGAAACTAATTTAAAAAAAGGCCTTGCAGGCCTGTATTTAGGTGAAGTTATACTTATTGAAAAACGCTTAAATTCTGTAAACAAACTTGAAACTTTATATGAGGAAATAGCACATCATCTAATTACATATGGAGATATTCGAGATCAATCAAAAATGTTAAATCGTAAATTTGAATTAAAAGCAAGACGTTTAGGTTCAGAATTAGCGATTTCCTTAGATGACATAATTAATGCTTTTCATCACGGCGTACAAAATTTATACGAAATGTCACAATATTTAGATATTTCTGAGGAATATGTTTTGAATGCTTTGAATCATTATAAAATGAAATTTGGGTTGATGGTATATCATCATGGATATGTAATTAAGTTTGAACCACTACAAGTGTTCGAGCATCATAATTGGGAATAGCAACGTTTGTTGTTTAATATATAAAATATAATTAAGGAGAAGGTAGAATGGCAAAGAAGGAAACACTTACGTTTAAGGAAACTATGGTGGAAGGGGATTATTTAAGAACACTAACAAAAGATCAGAAAAAAGAGTACAAGAAAAAACCAGTGGAAGAAAAAAGA
The DNA here is from genome assembly GCF_017891975.1 of Staphylococcus sp. GDY8P131P. Lineage (NCBI taxonomy): Bacteria > Bacillati > Bacillota > Bacilli > Caryophanales > Staphylococcaceae > Staphylococcus > Staphylococcus sp. GDY8P131P. The sequence continues at coordinate 94,566 of NZ_JAESKF010000004.1, read as the reverse complement.
AAAATTATACATGAGTTTAATCCACAGAAGTTTGAACCGTCTGATAATGAAGATAACAAAATTATCGGTTGGATTAAAAAACACAAAATTTGGAGTGGGATTATAATATTAATACTTATTGGTGGCATCGGGAACATTTTTACTGATTCCGAAAACACAGAATCAGAAGATCCTAAAAAGGAAACTGCTACCAAACAAGAGAAGAAAGAAAATAAACAAGATACTAAAAAAGAAAAAGATACTAACAAGAAAGAAGAAACTAAAAAACCTCTGACAGATGAAGAAAAGCTAAATAAGGAGTTGAAAAAAGAAGTACATTCTGCAGATGTTAAAAATGTTGATTTTGGCGTAGGTGAGTCTGATGTAACCATTGAATTGAAAGGCAAAGAAAATTTATCTGAAAAAATGACCTCAAGAGGGTTTAGAATGGGAACATCTGAAGCGTTATATGCGCTAAAGAAATCTAAAATTGATGTAAATAGTGCAGATATATACGTATATTATCCTCTGAATGATGGAATGAAAGATGAAGAAAAAATGGTTATGAGTAGTAGATGGGATAAAGATACTATTAATGAAATGAATAAAGACGCGCTAACTACTCTACCAGACGCAATTGAAACACAAGCTGAAAGCAGTTTTATGCATCCTGTAATGCGTAAAAGTGAAAAATAATTTTATGGGCAGTCACCCCTGCCCTATATATTTTTATCTTTTTTAGGAGGAATGAAGAATATGGCAACATTTACAGTAACAAAACGTAAAAATAAAACGTCTACTACGTGGCAATACGATGTAAAAGACCCAAGTTTTAAGTCGGGTAAGAAACGTAAATCAGGTTTTAAAACGAAAGCAGAAGCTACATTAGCAGCACAACAACTTATCAGAGATTTAGAAGATGGAAATAAAATAGAAGATAATAAGAAGTTTGAAGATTATTATAGAGATTGGTTAATAGCTAATGGCAAAAACACGTTGTCTGAAAAACAACAATATTGGTATGAACATGCGCTTAATTTGTTTCTAAAACATTTTGGAGAAAACGTACTGATCAAAAATATAACAAGAAATGAATATCAAAAATTTATTTCAGAATACTCGATTGATAGAACATCAGAAACAGTTAGAAAAGTACATCTGTATATATCTAGTTGCATTAAAGATGCAATTTATGATGGATATATAAAAAAGGACCCGACTTACAAAGTAACTTATAAAGGAACTAAAGCGCCTAAAAAAGAAAGTGTGAAATTCCTAACGATATTCCAATACGAACAATTAAGAAAACACTTTAAATTAAAAAGTGATAAAAGTACATTGATGTTATATATACTTTTGATAACTGGTGCTAGATTTTCAGAAGTTAATAGAATGACATATAATGATTTATATTATAAACCAGGTTTAATCCATTTACCTGGTACAAAAACAGAAAACGCTGACAGAGAAATAGAAGTATCTGACGCAGATTTAGCACATATTAAAAAAAGCATTGCTAATCATCCGTTAAGAACAGACAGAAAGTTATTCAGTTTATCTCACACAGCAGTTTCTAAAGTGTTTAATAAAGCCAAAGATAGATTTAATATAGACGATGAAATAACACCTTACTCATTAAGACATACACATGCTAGTTACTTAATTAGTAAAGGGATTTCTATTGAATATATTAGCAAAAGATTAGGACACGCGAGTATATCAATTACGCTAGATGTTTATACACATTTACTTGATGAACATAAAAAAGAGCAGGGCCAACGTGTCAGAGAAATATTCTCTTGACACATATTTGACACCTGCACACTTGAAACGTTGTCATAACAACGGGTTATAGTGTCCTGGGAGGGATTCGAACCCCCGACCGATGGCTTAGAAGGCCATTGCTCTATCCAACTGAGCTACCAGGACATCATTCTTTTGAACACAAGAATTATTATATCTAACTTATGCCAATAAAGCAATACTCTGGCCATTAAAAATAAATATGATTTTTCACTATTGTAAACTTTTTATCATATTATTGCCATTTTATTTTTTATCAAATTATTTTTCGAAAACGCGTCATTAAACTTTCAAATACAGAAACAAGGAAGCGTTACTAAAATGAAAGATGTCACCATTTTATAAGCACACTCCCTCTTATCTAATTAAATTGTAAAATTTTCGCTATTAATAATTTTATGGTCTCGATTGCGGAAATTTAACGTTGCAGATTGATTTGTTTCATCAATTAACAATTCTGCATAAGTTTCTTCTATATCGCTTCGAGATTGTGAAATGCTTCCAGGATTTATAACATGCACGCCGCTAATGACTTCATGTTTAGCTACATGTGTATGGCCATAAAATGCAAATTGGCAATCTGAAGCTTTTGCTTGTTGGGCTATATTCATTCTTGTGCGATTAACACTGTATAAATGGCCGTGCGTTAAAAATGCTTTTATTCCACGTATATCAATAGTTTGTTCATTTGGAAATTCTGGATAAAAATCAGTGTTTCCTTTTACTTTATAGAAATGACTCAATTCACTATCGTCATATGCAAGTTCAGAATCTCCTAAATGTATTGCAACATCTATATCATCATGCTGATTAATGACATTGAATAAAATACCTTGTTCTGTATGATTATCACTAACAATTACCCATTTCGTCATTATTGATCACCTTCTAGATATTGTTGTAGTTGTTCTATTGCTCTCCCTCTATGACTAATTGCACCTTTTTCTTCAGCTGTTAATTGTGCCATCGTTTTATTTTTATCTTCAACATAAAAGACTGGATCATAACCAAAACCATATTCACCAATTTTGTCTAAAGTAATTTCACCTTGTACTGTCCCTTTAAATTGAACCGTTTCTTCGCCAGGCGCACTCATACTAATGACACAAACAAACTGCGCGCTGCGATCAGTTTCATCGCCTAATTTAGTTAATAATTTTTCAATATTGGCATTATCATCTTTGGCTTCACCTGCATATCGTGCTGAATAAATGCCAGGTTCGCCATTTAAAGCAAAAACTTGTAAACCACTGTCATCAGCGATTACACGTTTATTCAACGCTTTAGCAGCAGCTTCAGATTTTAATTTTGCATTTGCTTCAAAGGTATCGCCTGTTTCTTCAACATCAAAACCTTCAATAATTTCTGAAATGCCTATGACGTTATATTCAGGAAAAATAACTCTAAAATCATTTATTTTCCCTTTATTATTTGATGCAATAACAATATCTTCCATTTTGTTTTCTCCTCACTTTAAACTTCGATTTTTTCAACTGTTGTTTTCATATTTAACCATTCTTCAATAATACGTTCGATATGTTCAGTTTCTCCGGTAGCAAAAAATCTATGTTTAGGTTGGCTTTTATAGCCAGCATGTTCATTGCTAAAGGTTAATAATGCGCTTACTTCTCTAGCAGTTTCTAAACCTGAAGAAATAACAATTTTTTCTCCCCCAAAATAATCGTTTATTGGTTGATACAACAATGGGTAATGTGTGCAGCCTAAAATAACAGTATCTGCTTTACTATTTCTCCATTGTTTTAATGTTTGATGAATCACTATGCTAGTAATTGTCGGATCTTTATACCTCATTTGTTCAACAAGAGGCACAAAACCTGGACAAGCTACGCCTGACACTTCTACATTCGGATTTATCTTCTTAATATGGTGTCTATAAGCCTCCGATTTAATAGTACCTTCTGTTCCTAAAATTAAAACATTTTGATTTTTAGTAGTCATAATTGCTGTTCTAGCGCCTGGCTCAATGACGCCAATAACAGGTATAGCAAATAAGCTCTGCAGATGTTTCAAAGCTACTGCTGTTGCGGTATTACACGCAATAACTAACATTTTAATATCAAAAGCCATTAGTTTTTCAGCTAATTCAGTTGTGAATTGTCTAACTTCTGAACCTTCTCTAGGTCCATAGGGACATCGTTTAATATCTCCTAAATAGTAGATTGTTTCATTTGGCAATTGGCGCATAATTTCTTTTGCTACTGTTAAGCCACCAACGCCAGAGTCAATGACTCCAATTGGTTTCTCCATATTTTGTTCATCCTTACATGTTTACTTGTCTTTTATTGTAGCACAGCCACGTTTTCAAAATCATTTTACAAGACCTAAAATATAATAAATATATCGCTTAAAAACATAATAAATAGCTATGTTTCAGAATAAATGAGCCATTAGATAAAGCAGTTTTTAAACACTTGAATAACCACTTTTTCACACAGACACCCACTACCACAATATAGAAAAGCCTGAGATATTTATATCCCAGACTCTTTGTTAATTTATAATATTTAATTAATTTACTTGATGATCTGAACCAAAGAATGATTTAAACATGTGGAAAGAAGTTTCTCTGTTTAATGCTGCTATAGATGTCGTTAGTGGAATACCTTTTGGACATGCATTAACACAGTTTTGAGAGTTACCACATTCTTGTAAGCCACCTACGCCCATCAACGCATTTAAACGCTCGTCCTTAGTCATTGAGCCTGTTGGGTGTAAGTTAAATAATCTAACTTGTGAAATGGCTTGTGCGCCTATAAAATCATTATCTCTTGTAACGTTTGGACAAACTTCTAAACACACACCACACGTCATACATTTTGATAACTCATATGCAGTTTGTCGTTTTTTCTCAGGCATACGTGGTCCAGGACCAAGGTCATACGTACCGTCAATCGGCACCCATGCTTTCATACGTTTCAAGTTATCAAACATTCTACTACGATCAACTTGCAAGTCACGGATAACTGGGAAGGTGCTCATTGGCTCTAATTTAATTGGTTGTTCTAATTGGTCAATGATTGCCGTACAAGATTGTCTTGATTTACCATTGATAACCATCGAACAAGCGCCACAGACTTCTTCTAAACAGTTCATATCCCAAATGACAGGTGTTGTTTTTTCACCCTTGCTATTAATTGGGTTACGTCTAATTTCCATTAAACAAGCGATGACATTTAAATTCTCTTTATAAGGTATTTCAAATTCTTCCTCATAAGGATTTGATTCTGCGTCATCTTGACGTTTAATAATTAATTTAATCGTTTTTTGGCTTTGTTGTTCGTCTTGTGCTTGCGCTTCATTTACTTCTTTAGTATCTGCCATAATTATTTACCTCCTTTAGCACTACTTGTATAGTCACGTTTACGAGGTGGGATTAAACTTACATCGACTGGTTCGTATGTAAATTTAGGCGCTTCTGTTTTTCCTTGATATGATGCTAAAGTTGTTTTCAACCATTCTTCGTCGTTTCTCTCAGGGAATTCTGGTTTGTAATGTGCCCCACGAGACTCATTTCGGTTATAAGCACCGATTGTGATAACACGTGCTAGAACTAACATATTCCATAATTGACGTGTGAAGAATACTGCTTGGTTACTCCATGTTTGCGTATCTTCAATGTCAATATTTTGATAGCGCTCCATCAATTCTACGATTTTCTTGTCTGTTTCTAATAGTGATTTATTTTCTCGTACAACCGTTACATTTGCTGTCATTACTTCACCAAGTTCTCTATGAAGTTTATACGCGTTTTCTGTACCGTTCATTTTTAATAGATTATCGAATTTTTCTTGCTCTTCTTTGACACGTTTTTCATAAATGCTATCATCTAAATCTGTATAAGAATTTTCAATATTTGAGATATATTTGATCGCGTTCGGTCCTGCAACTGTACCGCCATAGATTGCCGATAACAATGAGTTAGCACCTAAACGATTACCGCCGTGTTGTGAAAAATCACATTCACCAGCTGCAAATAAGCCTTTAATATTCGTCATTTGGTCATAGTCTACGTATAGGCCACCCATTGAATAGTGTACCGCTGGGAAGATTTTCATTGGTACTTTACGTGGATCATCACCAGTGAATTTTTCATAAATTTCAATGATACCACCTAATTTTACATCTAATTCATGTGGGTCTTTATGTGAAAGGTCTAGATATACCATGTTTTCACCGTTAATACCTAGTTTTTGGTTTACACATACATCAAAGATTTCACGCGTTGCAATATCACGCGGTACTAAGTTACCGTAATCCGGGTATTTTTCTTCTAAGAAATACCATGGTTTACCATCCTTATATGTCCAAATTCGACCACCTTCACCACGGGCAGATTCACTCATTAATCGTAATTTATCGTCTCCAGGGATAGCTGTTGGATGAATTTGAATGAATTCTCCATTCGCATACATCGCTCCTTGTTGGTATACGATTGAAGCTGCAGAGCCTGTATTAATCATTGAATTCGTTGTTTTACCAAAAATAATGCCAGGGCCACCAGTTGCCATGATAACCGCATCTGATCCAAAAGATTGAATTTCTGCGCTAGTCATATCTTGTGCTACAATCCCTCTAGCCATGTTGTCATCATCTTTGACAATGCCTAAGAATTCCCAACCTTCATATTTTGTTACTAAACCATCTACTTCGAAACTACGAACTTGTTCATCTAGGGCATACATTAATTGTTGTCCAGTTGTCGCTCCAGCATAAGCTGTTCTATGATACATCGTACCACCAAAACGTCGGAAATCTAAAAGTCCTTCACTTGTTCTATTAAACATTACGCCCATACGGTCCAGTAAATGAATAATTTTAGGCGCTTCTTCTGCCATTGCTTTTACGGGTGGTTGGTTAGCTAAGAAATCGCCACCATAAACTGTGTCATCAAAGTGGACCGCAGGTGAGTCACCTTCACCTTTCGTATTTACCGCTCCGTTTATGCCGCCTTGGGCACATACAGAGTGTGAACGTTTAACAGGAACTAATGAGAACAAGTCTACATGAGCGCCTTGTTCCGCTGCTTTAATTGTTGCCATCAGACCGGCAAGTCCTCCACCGACAACAATAATTTTTTTCTCTGCCATAAATAGTCACTCCCCTAAATATATCTGAAACATTTTTAAATTATACGAACGCAAGAATAGCACTTAATCCAATATATGAAACTACGATAAATACAATAAGTGATACCCATGTAAAAATTTGTTGTGATCTTTTTGATTGTAAAACGCCCCAAGTTACTAAGAACGACCATAAGCCATTAGCAAAGTGGAATGTTACAGCTAGTAAACAGATGATATAGAAAATTAACCAACCTGTATTTGATACAATGTCATGTACCATATCAAAATTCACTTCATCACCTAATGCACGTTGAATACGTGTTTGCCACAAATGAATCGCAACAAAAACAAACGTAATAACACCTGTGACACGCTGTAATAAGAACATCCAATTTCTAAATTGGGAATAATGTCCTACGTTTTCCTTTGCCGTAAAGGCAATATGTACACCATATACCGCATGATAAAAAATTGGAATATAAATAAAGATAAACTCCAATGCAATCAAAAATGGCAGTGATTCCATAAATCCAGCTGCTTTGTTAAACGCCTCAACACCTTTCGTTGCTTGGTGGTTAACGAGCAAATGGATTAATAAGAATCCGCCTATCGGTATCACGCCTAGTAAAGAATGTAAGCGTCTTAAATAGAATTGATTTTTCGAGTATGCCAAAAGGAAGTCCCCCCTGTGAAACAATTAATTTTTTGGTATCTTTCATTAAAGTAAAGAAGCGATGACACTTATCAACTAAAACTAAGCTACAACATTTTATAATATCGCTTTATATTTATAGCAATGTAAAGTGCAACATACTTTTGTTAAACATTGAAGTATTACCCCTAGTTGGTTTTGACAGTTGTTTAACAACTTAGATTTAAGTGATAATTTTTCTCAATTAGAAAACGCTTCCATATACTTTTAAAAAAAGAATCCCTGTTATTTGCTATTGTAACACTAATTAGTAAGATTTTGGGCATGAGAATGATTCTCATCCCCTAATCTTTTTTTCTTACTTGTTGTATAACGCCTGATGAAGATTCTCAGCAACATTTTGAGGTAACCCCGCTGATTTTAATTCTTCAACGCTTGCTTCTTTCATTTTCTTGATTGAACCGAAAGTACGCAATAATTTTGTTTTTCTTTTAGAACCGATACCGTCTACAGTATCCAATACTGATTGTAAACCTGTCTTCTGACGTGTTTGTCTGTGAAATGTAATTGCGAATCTATGAACTTCATCTTGAATTCTTTGTAATAAGTAAAAAGCTTGGCTATTCTTTTTCAGAGGAACCACTTCCGCACTTTCCCCGTATAAAATTTCTGATGTTTGATGCTTATCATTTTTACGTAAGCCAGCTACTGGAATGTCTAGTCCTAATTCATTTTCAAGTACATCAATGACGCCGGTCATGTGACCTTTACCACCATCTACAATAATTAAATCAGGTAAAGGTGAGCCTTCATTCAGCACCCGCGTATAACGTCTTCTCACAACTTCTCTCATAGATTTATAATCATCTGGACCATCTACTGTTTTAATCTTATATTTGCGGTAGCCTTTTTTATTAGGTTTGCCATCAATAAATGAAACCATGGCTGAAACAGGGTGCACGCCTTGAATATTTGAATTATCAAAAGCTTCAATTCGTATGGGCGTCTGTATACCCATGCAATCTCCCAACTCTTCAATCGCTTTAACTGTACGTGACTCATCTTTAGCAATTAATTCGAATTTATTATCTAATGTCACTTCTGCATTATGATTGGCTAAGTCTATCAATTCTTTTTTCTTACCTTTAATTGGCTGCACAATTTTAGTGTCGACCACTGATTGAATAATTTCTTTATTTAAATTTTTAGGGATATGCACTTCTTTAGGTAATATATGTTGGTTCAAGTCATAAAATTGACCTATAAAGGTATAAAATTCTTCTTCTTCTGTTTGTTGCAAAGGAATCATTGTAGCGTCTCGTTTAATCATGTTTCCTTGCCTAATGAAGAACACTTGAACACACATCCAGCCTTTTGAAACAGTGTAACCAAAAACATCTCTAATAGTATTATCAGAAGTTGTAATTTTTTGTTTTTTAGTTAAATTATGAATGTGTTGAATCAAATCTCTATATTCTTTCGCTCTTTCAAAATCTAGTGCTTCACTTGCTTCGCCCATTTTTTGTTCTAAATTATTCAGTATAGTCTTATCTTCTCCATTTAAAAAATCAGAAATTTCTTTTGTCATTTCAGCGTATTTATTTAAATCTACTGGATAGACACACGGCCCTAAGCACTGCCCAATATGGTAATATAAGCACAATTTATCTGGCATTTTATCACATTTCCTAAATGGATAAATTCTATCGAGTAGTTTTTTCGTTTCTTGAGCCGAATACGCATTAGGGTACGGTCCAAAATATTTTCCAGTCCCCTTTTTTACCGTGCGTGTCACAAGAAGCCGAGGATATTTTTCTTTTGTAATTTTGATAAAGGGATAACTTTTATCGTCTTTTAATAAAATGTTATACCTAGGTTGATATTGTTTAATCAAGTTAAGTTCTAACAATAAAGATTCAGTCTCACTTGATGTTACAATAAATTCAAAATTTCTAATTTCTGAAACGAGCCTTGTTGTTTTAGCATCATGTGCACCAGTAAAATAAGACCTTAATCTGTTTCTTAACTTTTTTGCCTTACCTACATATATAATTTGATCATTGCGATCTTTCATTAAATAACAGCCTGGTTCAGTAGGTACTACAGTCAATTTTTGCTTAATATCTTCTTGATATGCTTCCATTTCATTTTCCTCCTTTCTATCAAATTTCTATATTCTTTATTGAAAAGTAAATGTATATATATAAACTTACACTGAAAATAAGTTATACTTCATTTTTATCCTTCTTTGTAAGATTAAAATGCTAATTGTTATTATAAAACATTATTTATAATTAAACCAAAGTATTCGTTTTATTTACAAATTTAAAAGCTGAGACATTAAATTAATTAATGTCCCAGCTTGGTTGTTTCTATAAGTGTTTTTCGATTACTTCTGCTAAGTTTTCTTTAGGTTGGAAACCTACAACTTTATCAACAGGTTCTCCATCTTTAAATAAGATTAAAGTTGGGATACTCATTACTTCAAATTTAGCAGCTGTTGATGGATTTTCATCTACATCAAGTTTTAAAATATTAGCTTTTCCATCATAATCACCAGCTAATTCTTCTAATACTGGAGCAATCATCTTACATGGTCCACACCAAGTTGCCCAAAAATCTACTAAATTGACACCTGATTGAATATTTTCATCAAAGTTTGAATCTGTTACTTTTACGATTGCCATAACTGCCAATCCTCCTTAAATTATCAAATGATGAAGAAATTATAACAGAGTTTTTATAATTCTGCATATCTCTTGCTCACATTTATTTTAATTCTACAACGGTCACGCCAAATCCGCCTTCACTTGGCATACCGTTCCTATATGATGACACATTTTTATGTCGTTTTAAATGTTTTTGCACACCTTTTTGCAATGCGCCTGTTCCTTTACCGTGAATAATGTAAACTTGCTCATAGTTACTCAACACAGCTTGGTCTAAATATTGATCAACTGCGACCATCGCTTCATCATAACGATAACCGCGTAAATCCAGTTCCATCTTTATGCTTTGGCGATTTTCACGCTTAACCATTTTAGTAGGCGTTTCTTTCGTTTTTTTCGTTTTTTCTAAGTCACTGATTGGCAGCTTCATTTTAATAATACCCATTTGGACGACTGCTTCATTTTCGTCCAATAATTCTAAAATCTCGCCTTTTTGCCCATAAGTTAGCACTTTCACTTCATCGCCGACTTTAATTTCATCCCATTTTTTCTTTTGTATATTTTGTTTTAATGATTTCGCTTCATACTGATCGTCAAGCTGTTTCTTTTTATTAATGAGTTCATGCTCTTTTACATCTGCACCTTTTTTGTCTCTAAGTTCACGTAATTCTTTAATAATATCCTCAGCTTCTTTAGTTGCAGCTTTCACCCGTTGATTTGCTTTTTCTTTAGCTTCGCTCATTAATTGTTTCTCATGATTTTGATACTGTTCGTATTGTTTCTCAAGATTATCATGTGTCTCTTGTGCTTCACGTAGCAATCTATCTAATTCAATACGTTGTTCATCTACACGTTTAGAATTTTTTTCTAATGACGCGATCATTTCATTTATTTCTTGTTCGTCTTGACCAATCATTGATTTCGCTTTTTGAATTACTTTCATATTTAAGCCTAATTTTTTAGAAATGTCAAAAGCATTTGAACGTCCTGGCACGCCCATTAACAATTTATACGTCGGGCTCAATGTATTAATGTCAAATTCAACACTCGCATTCATCACACCAGTTCTGTTATAACTGTAAGCTTTAAGTTCAGGATAGTGTGTAGTTGCCATGACGAGAGAACCAATGTCATGTACATAATCTAAAATACTCATTGCTAATGCAGCACCTTCACTAGGATCTGTGCCAGCGCCAAGTTCATCAAATAAAATCAAACTGTGCTTAGTTGTATTTTGTAATATTTCAACAATATTTTTCATATGAGAAGAAAATGTTGATAGTGATTGTTCAATAGATTGTTCATCCCCGATATCACAATAAACATTCTCGAAGATGCTCAGTTTACTGCCATCTAATGTAGGAATCAGCATACCGGATTGTGCCATAAGAATAATGAGTCCTAGTGTTTTAAGTGTTACGGTTTTACCACCTGTATTCGGCCCAGTAATAATCACCGCTTCAATATCTTCTGCGAATTCTATCGTATTCGCTACAACTGTATCTTGATCTAATAAAGGATGGAATGCTTTTGGTAGATAAACTGTGCGTTCACTTGTAAATTCAGGCTTTGTACCTTTGAACGAACGTGCATAACGTGCTTTAGCAGTTAAAAAATCTATCTGGCCCATTATAGATTCTGAAATTAAGCATGCATCTGCTTCTGCAGCCACATAGCCGGTTAGTTCAGTTAAAATACGTTCACTTTCTACTGCTTCATCATTGCGTAGTCGGCTAATTTGGTTATTCATTTCAACAATAGAAGATGGTTCAATATAAAGTGTTTGACCGGATGCGGATTGGTCATGCACAATGCCGTTAAAATCTTGACGGTATTCAGCTTTGACTGGAATAACGTTACGTTCATTACGAACTGTGATAATAGCATCAGACAATTTTTTCTGATTCGCTTGGCTCTTAACAATTTTATCTAAATTTTGTTTTATACGTTGCGTTGTTCCAGATATTTTACTGCGAATACCTTGTAATTCATAACTTGCATTGTCAAATAGATCATTTGCATCACATTTTTGGTGAATATTTTGATATAAACCTGAAAGTACAGGTAATTGTTCCATTCTATCGTGGAGGATAGTATAATTCACTTCCTCTTCTTCTTCCAACAAGTTATTATAAAATGTTTTATATTGGTTTTGAATTTGTATTAAGCGTTTAATTGCATTGAGCTCTTTAACACTTAATACGCCACCAATTGTTGCTCTATGGATGAGTGCAGATACCGCTGATAGACCACTCAAACTCGGCAATCTATATTTATTATAAATTTGAGCAATTTCATCTGTTTCATTAATTTGAAATTCTACAGTTTCTATATCAGTTGCTGGCACCATTCCAACTACTTTTTCTTTACCTAAATCACTCATTGTTTCTTTTTCAACGAGTGCTTTAATTTTATCGAATTCTAAGACATTTAATGATTTCTGTCTCATATAATCCCTCTATTTCTTCAATTTAATATTGTTTTCGATAAACGCTTTAAAAGCCTCTCGATCCATCGTATTAATTACGCTATCTTTTTTAACAAATCCTTTTTGTGCAGTAGCCACACCATATTTCATAAATTCTAAATGATCGACATGATGCGCATCTGTGTTAATCGTCAATTTAACGTTTGGATGCTTTTTAACTATTTCCGCGTTTAAATCTAAGCGTTTTGGATTTGCATTGATTTCTAAAATCGTATTTGTTTCTTCAGCAATTTTACATAATTTATCAATATCTGGTTCATATCCTGGTCGTTTACCTATAATACGTCCTGTAGGGTGCGCAATATGTCTTATATAGGGATTCCGACATGCTTGTTCCAATCTATACATAATTTCATCTTGCGATTGATTAAAACTTTGATGTATTGCTGCAATAACGTAATCTAATTGTGCTAAGATTTCATCACTATAGTCTAATTGACCATTAGGTAATATGTCCATTTCAATGCCTGAATATATATCAATTTCATCGTATTTTTTATTTAAAGCTTTAATCGCTTCATTCTGGCGTAATAAACGTTCTACAGAGAGACCGTTTGCCACTTTTAAACTTTGAGAGTGATCAGTAATAACCATAAATTGATAACCTTTAGCAATATTTGCTTCAATCATATCTTCAATGCTAAAAGCACCATCACTGTATGTTGTATGCATATGAATATCACCGTTGATATCATTTAAAGTGACAATGTTAGATAAATCTTTATCAAACTCGCTTCCATCTTCACGTATCGCTGGTTCGATCCAATTCACACCAAAGTGTTCATAGATTTCTTTTTCACTATGGTATTGGAGTAATGAACCATCGGCTTTTTCTATACCATATTCACTTACTTTTTCATCTTGTTCTTTTGCTAATTGGCGGATGCGAATATTATGATCTTTCGAACCAGTGAAATGCTGTAGCGTATGATAAAACGCTGAAGGTTCAATCAATCGGAAATCTACACCTATCGTTTCATCATCATAGGCTAATTCTAATGAAACTTTTGTCGAACCAACTGCAATTTCTTTCACCTTGTTTGGAATGTTCAATAATGCTTGCTGTACTTCCGTTGGTTGTTTTGTACTTATAATATAATCTAAATCTTTACTCACTTCTTTAAAGCGACGAAAGCTGCCTGCAACTTCGTATTTTTCTATGGCTTCAACTGTCGCTAAATAGTCGTCAATGTCTATATTTAAACCTCTCATTTGATCAATAGGATAATGTTCTTTTTTCGCGCCCAATGCTTTCACTGCTTCAAGTATATTCTGTTCCGTTTTCTTAGCGAAACCATTTAGTTCACTTACTTTTCCTTCTTCGCATGCTTGTTGCAAAGCTTCTTTTCCATCTATATTAAGTTCTTTATATAGTTTAGCTATTTTCTTACTACCAAGTCCTTGAATTTTTAGTAAAGGTATAAGTCCTTCTGGCACTTCTTCTTGTAAAGCTGCTAATGTTGTCGAATGACCGTTTACAAGGTATTCATTGATCACTTCACCAACACCTTTACCAATTCCTTTTAATTCAGTGACATCTTCAATTTGATCCAAAGGGCGTTCGTCGATTTCTAAACTCTGAGCTGCTTTTCTATAAGCTGAAACTTTAAAAGTATTTTCACCTTTGATTTCCATATATACAGCTATTTTTTCTAATAATTGAACAATTTCTTTTTTTGTCATTAAGTTTCACTCCATAAAAAAAGACCAAGACAACATACCCTAGTTATTTCGGTATATCAGTTATGTCTTGACCTCCTAGTTTTTAAAATCACTGTATTCCACACGAATATATTTAAAGTTGTGTGATAAAAGTTGAGATAAACGGAATATGTAATAATATGTATTCTGTTATGATTGAATGAGATAGTTGTTGTTGGATTAAGCCATTAGGATATATGGCTATACCATATAACAAAATAGCACTAATAATTGACGATGAAATCAAACTCAATACCATTCCAGATACCCTGCTTATCATATTCGGCCAGCTTTGTTGAACAATGTTATCAAATAGTACAACAACACCATAACATATAGCTTTCGTAAGGGTTGCAATAATTACAAAAGCAACCACGTGCTCAAATCGTTGCTGCAGATGAGCGAATTGAAATGCAAAATCCAAATCATAAGCGCGCGTTTTAGGATAAGGTACAAATAGTTCTAAGCGTTGTGCAACATGCCTATAATAACGTTGAGCTAACCATAAAGCAAACATTGTAGTGCCTAAATGTAAAGTTGTTAACCAAAGCCCTCTTCTAAATCCAATCATACCAATATATATGAAGAGAAGAACAACTAGTATATCAATTATCATTAGTCTTCACTA
Source organism: Staphylococcus sp. GDY8P131P (assembly GCF_017891975.1). Taxonomy (NCBI): domain Bacteria; kingdom Bacillati; phylum Bacillota; class Bacilli; order Caryophanales; family Staphylococcaceae; genus Staphylococcus; species Staphylococcus sp. GDY8P131P. Next base: position 79,559 of record NZ_JAESKF010000004.1, on the reverse strand, counting down.
TTTTTTAACTGGTTTATTTCTTGTCGCAAACGTTCATTTTCCTCTTCTACTTGCACTTTTTCATGCATAATATTAACAGCGGTAAGGATTGCTTTTCTTGTAGTATCTAGTCCAGCACTCTTACTCGCAAGTTCTTTGAGTCTTTCATCTACTAAGTGTGCTACATAACGGATATGCTCTGGATTATCCTCTCCTACGATTGTATAATGTTGATCATTGATAGTTACGTTAATCCGGTTTTTAAACTCACCCATATAATAACTCCTGACTTTAAAAATATATATTTCCAATCTTGCTGTTATATACCTTTATTTATATTTATATGTTCGTAATTTATAATATTTATCACGAACTATTATACACGACAAAATATTTTTTTGTAAGAGGTGTGATTTGTTATATTTGAATTATTTAATAATTACATATATTTAACTTTAACACCTTTTAATTCAAGCTATATTGCTACTTATAACATAAAACATTCAAATATTAAAAATTATGATATGATATGCATTGTCTCATTTTAAAATAAGTAATATGAACAAAGCGAGGTCACTCAATGACGAATGTAGTACATAAATTAACAAATCAAGAAATCCAAGAATTAATGACTAAAATACGTTTTGATACATCTAATCTTTCACAAGGTATGAAAGCACGTACAAAATATCAAAATACTTCCATCACGATCTATAATTCAAATAAGATAATGTTTCAAGGGAAAAACGCAGAAGCTGTAGCCAATACTTTACTACCATCTAAATCTACGGCTACTCAAAATAATACAAAAACCTCCAAAATCAAACAAGCTAAGCAACACATATATTATAACCAATTTCAATGTATAGGGAGCGATGAAGCAGGTAGTGGTGATTATTTTGGTCCCCTTACGGTATGCGCCGCCTATGTATCTAATAAGCATGCGCAAATCTTAAAAACGCTTGGCGTAGATGATTCCAAACGGCTTACTGATTCAAAAATTGTTGAGCTTGCTGAACAGATTATAACGTTTATTCCGCACTCTTTACTAACAATGTATAATGAAAAATACAATGAAAAGCAAAAGTCTGGTTGGTCTCAGGTTAAAATGAAAGCTGTTTTACATAATGAAGCGATTAAGAATGTCGTTGATAAAATCGATCAAGAAGAATTTGACTACATCGTTATCGATCAGTTTGCAGAGCCCGGTGTTTATAAAAGGTATGCACTTAGTCAAATGCCTTTCGAAAATAAGACGAAATTTGAAACTAAGGGTGAATCAAAATCAATTGCAATTGCAGCAGCCAGTATTATTTCTCGTTATGCATTTGTAAAAAATATGGACCATTTATCAAAAAATGCAAAAACTGATTTACCTAAAGGAGCTAGTAATAAAGTAGATTTAGCAGCAGCAAAAATCATTGAAAAAAATGGCATTGACTATTTAGATACAATCACGAAAAAACATTTTGCTAATAGAAATAAAGCTATCAATTTAGTAAACCAAAAACATCGCTGAATTTGCACTTAAAACAGTTATGCTTAATACATAAATTAAAACCTTGAACTGTAGGCTAATAAAGCTACAATTCAAGGTTTATTTTTATTATCTAATTGTCGCGCCTTCTGCTTGTAAAGCTTCTAAAATACGGTTATGCACTCCGTTCACTTTATCATCCGTAAGCGTTTGGTGCATATCTAAATATGCTAGACGAATAGCAATTGATTTTTCATCTTCTGCAACATGTTCACCTTCGTATACATCAAATACTTCAGCATGTTGTAAAATATCTCCGCCATAATTTTGAATGATTTTTACAATTTCAGCGGATGGCGTTGCTCGATTAATTACCAGTGCAATATCTCTTGATACGCCTGGGAATCTTGGAATTGGTTCATAATTAATATAACCTACAGATACTGACATTAATTTATCATAATTCAACTCAAAAACGTAAGTACGTTTTAAATCATAGTTATTTTCAGTTTGTGGATGTAATTCTCCAACAAAACCAACTATTTCCTCATTTAATTTAACCCATGCCGTTCTGCCTGGATGTAAACCATCTATTTCGCCGGCTTCATATTCAAATTGAATATCTAATATTTCTGCAATACGATCGACAATACCTTTGGTTACAAAGAAATCTATTTCTTCTTTTTTATTTTGCCATGTATTTACAGTATAGTCCCCTGTTAAAATACCACTCAAATATTCAACCTCATCTGGTAATTGATTCTCTTCATTGCCAAAGAATACACGCCCTAACTCGTACAATGCTACATGATGATTACTACGTGCAACATTGTAAGATACATCATCAATTAGATGCGGGATTAAACTTTGTCTTAAAGTAGAGTGTGCTTCGCTCATAGGCATCAACAATGATATCGTTGAACGGTCTTGCAAAGCAAAATCAGTTGCGCGTGTTTTATCGACAAGGGAATAATTAATCGCTTGGTTTAATCCAGCGCCTTCTAGCGTCGCTTTAACAACACGTGTTTTTGCTTGTCTATCCGTTAATGTGCCCGGTGTGACTTGTTTAAATACAGGCAATGTTGATGGTATTTCGTCGTAACCATAAATACGTGCAATTTCTTCTATAAGGTCTTCTTTAATGGTAATATCTTTACGGCGCGACGGCACCATAACAGTAAGTGAATTACCTTCCCTAGTCGTCTCGAAGCCTAATCGAACAAAGACAGCTTCAATCTCTTCTGGTGATAAGTTAAAACCAATTGTTTCGTTAACATTTTCCACAGTAATATTCACTGGTGTAACAAATTGGCCTAGTTGGCCTTCAGCAATGCGGCCTTGAAGCACTGTTCCCTCTGCGTATTGCTGTAATAAATAACAAGCTCTATCGACAGCTTCGTCTACAAATTCAGTTACAATACCTTTTTCAAAACGACTTGAAGCTTCGCTCCTTAAATTCAAGCGTCTTGATGTATGTCTGATTGAAACTGAATCAAAAATGGCACCCTCTATAACAACATTTGTTGTACTTTCGGTTACTTCTGAGAAGTCTCCACCCATAACGCCGCCAATAGCAATTGGTGTATCCCCGTTAGTAATGACAATATCGCTATCTTTTAAGGCTCTTTCTTGATTGTCTAATGTAGTCATTTTTTCGCCTGTTGTCGCTTGACGAACTTCGATATGTTTAGATCTGATTTGGTCTTGGTCAAACATATGAAGTGGTTGACCATATTCTAATAACACATAGTTTGAAATATCTACAACATTATTAATCGGGCGAATACCTGCTTTAATCAATCTCATTTGCATCCATTCAGGTGAGGGTTGTATTTTCACATCGTTCACTATTCTAGCACTATAATATGGTACTTTATCTTTATTTTGAACACTAATACGCATTTCATCAGTAGCTTGTTTTGTAGATTCTTGACTTTGTGTCTCTGGTCTAATCATTGGTACATTATAAAGCGCTGCTGTTTCATAAGCCGTACCCACCATACTTAAAGCATCTGCTCTATTTGGCGTTAAATCAAACTCCATGACCTGATCATCTAAGTATAAAGCTTTCAATGCATTTGTACCTGGTTTGATATCTGATGTAAAATTATAGATACCTTCTTCAAATTGTTTAGGCACAAGGTTACTTGGAATACCAATTTCTTGTAATGAACAAATCATACCTTCAGAACGTTCACCACGTAGTTTCGCTCTCTTTATTTTTACACCGCCAGGTAAACGTCCACCTACAGTAGCTACAATGACTGTTTGTCCAGCATCAACATTAGGTGCACCACAAACAATTTGTACTGGTTCTGCTTCACCAATATCAACTTGACATAAACTGAGTTTATCAGCATCTGGATGAGGTGCTTTCGTTTGGATATGCCCTACCACTAAATTTTTAATATCTTTTGTATAATCAATAATATCATCAACTTCGATACCTGTGCGCGTAATTCTTTCTGCAAGCACATTGACAGGTTGATTAATTTCTACAAATGTCTCTAACCATTCTTTTGAAATAAACATTATGCTTCACCTCTATCTTCTACTGCTTTAAATTGATTTAAGAAACGGACATCATTCGTATAGAAATGGCGGATATCTTCAATGCCATATTTTAACATTGCGATTCTATCTGGCCCCATACCAAAAGCAAACCCTGTATATTTAGAGGCATCGAATCCAGCCATTTCAAGCACGTTAGGATGCACCATTCCAGCACCTAGAATTTCAATCCAACCTGTATGTTTGCACACATTACAACCTTCACCTTTACACTTAAAGCAAGATACGTCGACTTCGACTGAAGGTTCTGTAAAAGGGAAATAACTTGGACGGAGTCTAATTTCTCTGTCTTCGCCAAATAATTGTTTAGCCAACAATTCTAAAGTCCCTTTTAAATCGCTCATTTGAATATTTTCATCTACCACAAGACCTTCAATTTGAGTAAATTGATGACTGTGTGTTGCGTCGTCAGAATCTCGTCGATAAACTTTACCAGGGCATAATATTTTAACTGGTCCTTGTCCATTTCGTTGTTCCATTGTTCTCGCTTGTACGGGTGACGTATGCGTTCTCATTAAAATATCCTCTGTAATATAAAAACTATCTTGCATGTCTCTAGCTGGATGTGATTTAGGTAGGTTTAACGCCTCAAAGTTATAATAGTCTTTTTCAACTTCAAATCCGTCTACAATTTCATAACCTAAACCTAAGAATAAATCTTCAATTTCTTCAATTGTTCTAGTTAAAGGATGCTTAGCGCCTATTGAAATTTTTCTACTAGGTAACGTAACATCAATTTTTTCATTTTTTAATTGTTGTTCTAGTTTTTCGTTGGCTAAAATTTCACGTCGTGATTCAATTTCTCCTTCGATTGCTTGTCTCACTTCGTTTACTTTTTGACCATACGCTGGTTTTTCTTCATTAGACAATTCTTTCATGTGTTTCATCAAACCAGTGACAGAACCTTTTTTTCCTAAATATTTAACTTTAACATCTTGTAACTCTTTTTCATTTTGAGCTTCATTTATGTCTACTAATGCTTGTTGTTTAATCTCAGACATTGCTTCTGTTTGAGTCATAATTTTGCCTCCTATTTAAAATGTATACTGTAAAACAATAGATAATCGCATATAAAAAAAGCTTTCATCCCCTGAAACTGGGACGAAAGCTTTCCGTGGTACCACCCAAATTTATGCATACGCATACACTTGTTGTCATTGATAACGGAAATGATTTCCGACTTAAATTTCTTTAAGTAACCAAAAAGGTGAAAAAAACTAATAGCAGCGGATTATCTTTCAGTCTTTGGATAATCTCCCTTAGACAACTGGGTTAAATTAGTTTACGTCTTTTTATTGGTTAATATTTTTAATCAGTATTAAATCTATTATATACGAAATCTAACTAAAGGGTCAACCTTTCAAATGGTACAACAATATACTGCCGGCTATAGCGACATTTAAGCTTTCCGCTTTGCCATAAATAGGAATGTTTAAATTTTGTGTTGTTTGATCTAATAACTCAGGGTTGACCCCTTCTCCTTCATTTCCTAACAGTAACGCAAACTTTTCTTGACTTGTAATTTGATTAAAAGCAACTGCATTTTCAAGTGCAGTACCATATACATTCCCATTAAATTTACGGATAAATGTGCTTAAATCCTCAGTGACAATTGGGAGATGGAATACACTGCCTTGACTCGCCCGTAATACTTTATCTTGATACGGGTCTGCTGTCCCTTTTTCTAAAACGATTAAATCGATACCTGCAGCGTCTGCAGTACGTATCAAAGTCCCCATATTTCCTGGATCTTGAATACGATCTATTAATAACACTTGTTGTGCTCCTGTAACATCAATATGTGCTTTTTCTATAATTGCGAAAAATCCTTGTGGTGTGACTGTACCGGAAAGTGCTTCCGCTACTTTTATATTTATTTCATATACTTCTTCAACATAATTCACCAAATTATCATCTAATCTTTCAATATCAACAGCAAATAATTGTAATATTTTTAAATGACTTTTATACGCTTCTTCAATGAGGTGTGCACCTTCAATTAACACCTGACCTGTTTTATCTCTTTCACGTTTCTTTTTTAATTTATTTGCACTTTTAATTTTATTGTTTTGTGCAGAAGTTATCATTTCCATACTATAGCCTCTTCATTTTAATTTTTAAAGATATGAATCATATTTGAACTTAATTTCTTAAATTTAGTAGCAAAATTGAACTTATTTTTTAATATCATATTATCGTCAGTATAACTTACTATATCACCTTTTTCAGGCGAAGTACCATTGATTAACTTAATTTTGTAAGTTTTAGCGAATTGAGTATTACATTGGTTCATAATCTGAAAATGTACATGTGGTTCCATTGCGTTACCCGAATTACCAATTCTAGCAATAAATTGCCCTCTCGTAACACAATCTCCAACGTTAACTTTAAATGAATGTGGTTTAATATGCGCAATCATACTATATTCATTATTTGCATGTTTCATAATAACGTAGTTACCTTCGGGATGTTTCATGTTATTTTCTCCTGGCGTTGCATCTGGTATACCATCTATGATTTTGACGACAATGCCCGTCAGCAGGAGCAACAATAACTTGGTTGTAACTATAGTAACTTTCACATAAATTAGGATTACCGTGGTAGCTACGATTTGCCTTTGTTAAAACCAAATCAAGTGCATAGCGTTGGTTTTTGTATGGATAATGATGATTGAGCAATTCATTTTCACCACCAGCGTATACAAACCAAGCATTTTGAACAGGAGTCGTATAATAACATTTTGATTTTTTAATTCCTTTTATATTTTTAATTGGGGTAAGAACAAAACCAATTATTTCATTATATTTATTTAGCGTTACGCTAATACCGGTGGCCATCTTTTCGTCAAACCATATGTATTCCTCTCTATAATTGAGTTGAATATGTTTAAATAATTTATTTTTATATCTAATTGCGTTATACGATTTCAACAATTTTTTTAACTCATCATAAGAAGAAACTTCTTGAAAATAATCACTAAAATGCTCATATAACCAATCAATTTCATTGTTTTCAATTTTTGCCAGAATCATTTGAGCATTTATTTGCGTCAACAGTCACACAACCTATCAATTGAATATAGTGTCTATAAGTATTAAAAAAATCGCTCAAAAATTATCATGTGAATAATTAATGAACGATTAATTTTCGGCTATCAATAAGCCCATAAATAAATGAAATTATTTAGATACTACTTCTTCACCTTTGTATGAACCACAGTTCTTACAAACGCGGTGGTTTAATTTGTACTCACCACAATTTGGGCATTCTGTCATACCAGGTACTGACATTTTGAAATGCGTACGACGTTTATTTTTTCTAGTTTTTGACGTTCTTCTTTTTGGTACTGCCATGATATATCCTCCTTATATACATACACTAATAATTGTTTTCAGACTCAATAACCTATTATACTATAAATTATTTAAATCCGCTATTGCTCTTCGTCATATAATTGTTGTAGTTTTTGAAGCCTAGGATCGATTTGCTTAGTTTCTTCTTCAGCAAGCTCAACCGCTTCTTCTTCGTCAATAACTTCCCAACCATTACCTTCACGTAACATCTGATCGCTATCATTAGCAAAAGCACGCATTGGCTTTTCTACAATAACAAGTTCTTCAGCAATATCTTTTAGATTAATCATGCCGTCTGAAGCATCATGATAATGCTCATCATTTTCTTCGTCATCACTTAAATACTCATAACCTTCTAAATCAAAAATTTCTTGTGATTTAATATCGATAGGCACTTCAACTGGCACTAATGTACGTGCGCACGCCATCGTATACGTTCCAGTAATATGCATGTCTGCAATGACTTCATTTGATTTGACAGTTAGCTCACCTTCAACATCAATATCAGATAGATCTATTAAATCTAATGATTTTACTAAATGATCAAAATTCACCGTTTGATTGAACTCAAATGGTTTATCTTGGAATTTTCTTAATTGTGTTATTGACCATTTCATATGGCTTCACCTCTAACAAGCACAAAATTTATTTTAACTTTATAGACAAAAGTTGTCAAGATTTTTTCTTAACACGGTTTAATCTGATACAATATCTATAATGAGTTCTGAAAGGGAGAATTGCAAATGAAAAGCGTTGCACTAATCACTGAATATAATCCTTTCCACAATGGTCACTTATACCATGCCCAGACATCAAAGTCAATAACCGACTCTGAAGTCTCTATTGCGATTATGAGTGGTAACTTTGTAATGAGGGGACAACCAGCTATATATAATAAATTTATTCGCACACAGATGGCGTTAAACGTTGTAGATTTAGTAATTGAATTACCTGCCCTTGCTGCACTATCAGCTGGCCAATATTTTGCAACGTCAGCTGTTCAAATTGCAGATTATGTTGATGCAGATCACTTATCTTTTGGAAGCGAATCAGGAGACATAGATTCATTTAATGCGTTTTTACGAGATATCAATCAAGTTGAACAATCTTCCCTGTTTCTTAAAAAGATAAAAGAAGGTAAGAGTTATCCTAGGATATTAAGTGAACTTGTAAATGATAATACGCTGTTATCTTCCCCAAATAATACTTTAGGCATTTCTTACATGCGCGCAATTCAAAAGATTGCACCTCATATTAAAGCTTGGACAATTTCAAGAGAAAACAGCCATCATCATGATCAAGATATCTCAAATTTAAATTTTGCTAGTGGTACGTCAATTCGTAATGCAATACAAGCATATGACGAACAATGGAAACATGTCGTCCCTCATTCAATACACCATCTTTATCAAGAACCACACACATCTGTTGACGATACATTTCCATATATTAAATATGCGATTTTAAGTCATACCGCAGGCTCCTTAAAAAACATCTATACCATGAGCGAGGGCCTAGAAAATCGAATATTAGAAAAAATTAAACATGCCACATCATTTGAACATTTGATGTCATTAATAAAAACAAAACGTTATACATATACGCATATCCAGCGCTTATTAATGAATATCTTACTCAATTTTCAAAAACAACATCAATTCGATACCATTTCTGCTGTCCGCGTTTTAGGCATGTCTCAAAAAGGACAACACTATTTAAAATACTTAAAACAAAAATTTCCAAATCGTAATTATATAACGCAAATAAACCAACAAAATGCGCGTTTATTTGAACAAGAAATACATACTACTGAAATTTATAATTTGCTTTCTCATCGACCAGAAACAGATTTCAACACCCCAGTGATACGTATTTAAAATTAAGCTAACAACACTATGAAACGATTAAGTGTTCATACGTTCGTCGTTTTTTTAATAAATTATAAAAAAAGGGAGATTTTATATAAAAACCAGAACAAGAGAGATGTCACATTTTCGGAAACAATTCCATATCTCCGAAATACTAATAACTTAAAAACACAATATATCAAGCGCTTACATTAAATGTCGTCTTTATAGAAATTGATATAAATACACGTTTTGGTTTAATCGAAGATATTGCTAATGTCAACAATTATTCTAAATATTTATTTACGTTTTGTGCCTTTATTTCTTGTTCACTTAATCCATCAGATAAGTCAATAAAATATTGACTTTGCCATTTTTGGGTTAACGTTGCAGCCTTATTTAAATTAGTTTCCCAATCTGGATATACACGAAAGGCCATTTTACCTATAGAATAATCAGTACGAATAATACTTTTTTTCGCAAGGATCTCTTTCGAAAAAATAAATTGTCCTTTTTGATTTCCATCTAATATATTAACGATTAATTTATCTTTCATTTCATAAAAATCGAAAGGTTCGTTTTCATATTCGCTATTTTTATGCCAGACTGCCACAAAATAACCGCTTTTTTTTGGTGTTTTTTTAGCCATTCTACTTTTAAATGAAACGCGGTTAAATATAAAGTTAAAGCTTTCATAGCTTTGATTCCATTCTTCTAATTCTACCTCATCTAGAGAAAGTCGAGGTAGAATTTCACTTATCTTTTTAAATATGAAATACGAATTATAATTCGAAATGATATTGTTCGTAATAGTTCGTCTCCCCCTTGTTTTACGGTTACGCCAAATTGCGTGTTTCTATATCAAAGTATAAGGAACAAAGCCAAATTACCATGTTACGCGTCACATTTCATTATACTCCAGACATTAATATTTTGTTTCAAAAGCTAATTTACAAATGCTTTCTATAAAATGATTATTAGACAGACTATATTTAAAGCTGAGACATACTTTTACGCCCCAGCTTTTCATTATTTTTTGAATTTTTTATTTAATGCTTTTTCGACATGTTCTGGTACAAAGTCTGAAACATTAGCTTTATATGCAGCCACTTCTTTTACCACACTAGAACTAATAAAGGAATAGTTTGTACTTGTCATCATATACATTGTTTCTACGTTACTGTTTAGTTTTTTATTCATCGAAGTAAGTCTTAATTCATACTCAAAGTCACTTACAGCTCGCAACCCTCTGATAATAGTTTGAGCACCGATTTCATCACAAAAATCAACCAGCAAACCGTTAAAATGATGTACAGTAACATTATTTAAATGCTTCACTGATTCTTCAATCAATTCGATACGTTCATCAATTGAAAAAGTTCCTGATTTATTACTGTTTTTCAAAACGCAAATGTGCAACTCATCAAAACGATCCGCGCTTCTATCAATAATATCAATATGACCATATGTAATTGGATCAAAACTTCCTGGAATGACTGCTTTAGTTGTAGACATTTTAATCTCCTTTTTCTAATAACAAAGTGTCTGTTAATCCATAATGATATCTTTTTATCATATGAAATGATTTTGTATCAATCTTTTCTTTATGATTGAACTCACAAACGATAATACCATTTTCTTTCAATAAGTTAAACTTTGCAATTCCATCTAATGCTTCATCAATCAAACCTTTTTCATAAGGGGGATCTAAAAAAATAACATCAAATTGGATTTCTCTTTTTGAAAGTGCTTTAAGAGCCCGATCAGCATTATTTTTATATACTTCTGCTTGATTGGAAATTTTTAAATTTTGAAGATTAGATTTTATAATTTTTATAGCCTTGAAATTTTGGTCTACGAAAATCATTTTTTCCATACCGCGAGACAATGCTTCAATACCCAAAGCACCGCTTCCAGCATATAAATCTAAACCGACGCCAGAGACCTCGTGCAAACTATTAAAAATGCCTTCTTTAACTTTATCCATAGTAGGCCTTGTATTACGTCCTTCTAAACTTTCTAAGGGTTTACTTTTATGAATTCCAGAAATCACTCTCATTTTACAAACACTTCCATTCTAGATTTTATTTTTATATAATACATATTGCATGATAAGGAGGAGCAAGATGAAACAATCATTTATAAAATTAGGTGAAGGTCTTACAGATTTATTTGAATTTATAACACTTATTGAATATAACCATACACGGATAGATTATATTGTCTATTTTCATACCCCTACTTTTGATAAAAAATTATCTTCAGTCGCTATTATTATGAAACCAACGAGCGACAAACATTTTCAAGCTATGTATATTATGGTAAATGCATTAAAATATCCATATCCTGAGCCTAACAAAAAGTTCGATATGATTAACAAACAAGCAGCACAATTTAATCTTGAGATAAAAGAAATTGATGTACAACCACCTGAAAGATTTCACTCTCATAGTATTTATTTCAATTATTTAATCAGTGTATTAAGAATAGAAAGATGGATTCCTCCACTAGAATAATAGTAAACAAAACAAAGTCACCTTACTGGTTCTTAAACCTATTGTAACTTTGTTTTGTTTATAAAATAATTCAATTAATTTAATAACTTATTCTTATGTAAATTCATGTTGTTCTTTTGGGTATTCTTTTTTTAAATACTTATAAGGAGAGCCAACAATATTTTTAACATATTTTAATTTCATTAGTTTGTCTACAATACTATCAGCTTCTTCTTCATTTATATACATAATAACATAACGTTGTTGTTTATTTGTACTTACAATATGGCCAAATTTTCTAATTTGGCGTTCATGTTTCATATGTTTTAAATATATGATTAAACTTGTTCTAGATACAATATCCATATTATCACTCCATCTATTAGCCACTTTATAATATCACGACTAATTCAATTAATAAATAACAATTATTTTGAAGTAAAGCTAACATTTGCTATATTACTTAATATACTTAAACCAAGGAGGATTTGCGCATGACAACATTTAATAAATTAATTAAAGGTGCGTTTTTAGCTACAGTTGGTTTAGTCGGCAGTGCTATTTTCGTTTCTAAATATAAAGGTATGCCAAATAATCAGGCAGTCCCTTCCTTCTTCTCTAAACCGGCGCCTTATATATTTGCGCATCGTGGTGGCATGGCAGTTATGCCAGAACATACCAAACTTGCATTTGATAACGCGATTAACCATAAAATTGATGGATTTGAAATTGATGTTAGATTAACCAAAGATCAACAACTGATCGTTTTTCATGATGCAGAAATTGATCGTACTACAAATGGTTCAGGAAAAGTAGCAGAACATACTTTAGATGAGTTAAAACAATTGGATGCTGGTTACCATTTTACAGATGTGAATGGTTTAAAGCCCTATCGTAATCATTTAAGTGCCAAGGTCTTAACATTTGATGAGTTGTTAAAATCATATCCAAACTCACTCGTCAATGTAGACCTTAAAGATATGCCACAAAGTAGCGAAGGCAAGCTTGTACCTCACATCATTTATGACATAATTGTTAGAAATAATGCGCAAAATCGTGTTTTAGTTACTAGTTTTCATAGTGAACAAGTGAAACGTTTTAAAAAAGGAAGTAACGACACAATTGCTATAGGTGCAAGCCAAAATGAAGTTGCTGAAGGTTTCTTAAAATTCAGTTTAGGTCTTGGTAATATGTTCCAACCACAAGCCCATACCTTCCAAATGCCAGTCACATTCAAAGGTATCAAATTGACTTCTCCTAAATTTATTAGCTGGTTAAATGAACGAAATATTGTACCTGGATATTATGGCATTAACAATTTAGATTTAATGAATGATTTAATCGTAAACGGCGCTCACACTTTAGTCACTGACAGACCGGATTTAGCAGAACGTTTTAAAAACACATACTAAAATAAATTATATAAAAGCTGGGTTACCTGTTTGGTTTCCCAGCTTTTATCGTCATTAATAGATACACAATGTCTTACGTTTACAAAGAACAGCTACAAGAACCACCTGTAGCACAACCACTCGCATCTTTTTGGAAAAACGGATTTCCTGTTTCAATTTTTACATTTTCAGATACTGCATACGCAATTTTAACGATGACTTCATCAATTAAATCTTGTAACGCTACTTCTTTTTGTTTATAGTCCATAACGACTGGCAACATTTCATAAGCACGTTTACGTTTACGTGTTTCTAACATAACTTTTTGATAGTCCGGATGATATTTCCCAAACCTCATAATTTCATCGTATGCTTCTTTTGATTTTAAAAAAGCTTGGTATAGTAAATGAGCCTCATCATTTTCCATTAAATACTTCTCAGCTAATTTGAATGCTTGATATAAACGTGAGTCAAGTATTTTATCACTTAAACTCTCGATATCATCAAGTACAGTCAATGTTTCTTCTGTTATCATAGTGACACTCCTTACTTATCTTCAATGAAAATAATCGTATAGTAACCATTAGATACTTCGCCGCCCATTTCATTGTATTTGGAATTTAACATTCTCGATCTATGAATATCTGAGTTTAACCAACTGTGAATTAATGTTGGCACTTCATTGAAATCATAACCAACATTTTGACTTGTCGAAACGAAAGATATATTTTGTTCATCAAGTTTCTGTTTTAATGCTTCTTCTGTAAATTCTACACTATCAGTGTCGATTGCTTCGTACAAGTTATATGAAGCAATATGTGCTAAATCATTATTAACTTTTAAAGTTTTTGCATCTTTTAATGCTCTCATTTCATTTGTTATTTCATATAATGTCATCAATTGATTAGCATTTTGTTCATAAGGTATTTCTTTATAATTATTTTTTACTTTTTTATCTTCTTTTGCAGTGATCATTTGGTATGGTTTAAACGCCATTAATGCCTCACTATCTAAATAGCGTACACCGACAATTTCATTGTCTTGTTGGTCAATATAGATTTGAGCATAAACGTCATTAAATTTGATAAGCGTCTGTGTTTTCATATCTGCATCAGAAAGCTCTAATTCATATGCTTTGCCATCTACTTTGATTGTTGGTTCTGGATTTATACTGAATTTTTCAAATACATTAGAAGCTTTGTCTCCAATTTCCACTGGATTAACGCTAGCGTTTTTACCAGTTGCATAAACAGATTTTATTTTGTTTTTTCTAGTCGTCACCAGATAATATTGATCTTTTTGTTTAAATACGTAGTTTTTAAAACCTTTTTTATATGAATAAACCCTATCTGCTTGTCCATATTTGTCAGTTAAACTATGTAAATCTTGCCCCACCCATGTACCTACACCTTTTTCAAGTTTTGGATTTTCACTTGTCGTTTTTTGCTTTTGAAAATCTTTATTTTGAGTTGTTTTTGGCGTGTCCTTATTCGGATTTTCCAAAACATCAAATTTTAAACGCGGTGAGTAAAATAAATAAATTATAAAACAAATTAATAACAATACACCAATAACTTTAATTATTAGTTTTTTCATCGCTCATCCACCTATAGTATTCTTTGGTTCATTGTACATGTTTATGATTGATTCAAGCAAGGCATCTCCATAAATTTCTCCTTTTGTAATAATCTCTTTACAATGAATTGAACCAACTTTCAATATTTAGGTATTAAATGATACACAACCAAACCTTGGGTATAGTGCTCACTAAGGAGCGATGCATATATCAATGACTCGTATATATGGGGCAAAAAATAACTTAAAAAACATTTCAGTAGGTGTTCCTATTATTTTAGCTTGCTTTGATCATTTAATTGGGTAAAATAATACTGTAGTTATTACTGAACATAATTTAATAATGATGACTAAACCAGATTGGATTATTGTTATTGGGCTATATTCAGGCCATAAGGGCAGTGAATTACTTTATCAAGGTAATTCCTTATGGTTTATTAAGTATCGATGACTCTTTAACTGCTAAGCGTTTAAAACGGTATTTATCTTAAGTGGTTATTGACACTCATTATTTCTGTTTTGTATGAAGGATTACTATCCTTTAACCCGTCTTACCAACACCTTTTATGAGAATAAAATATTGACTAAATTGTAACTGACGCCTTAAGTTAATGTTCAAATAAAATCTCATAACCTAAAAAAAAGCCGAGACATCAATGATGTCTCGGCCACAAACATGATATATACAATAAAGAACTAGTAATACTTATCCAAGTATTTAACTCGTGTAATAATTTTAATGCTAATGAGACTTATACATAATCTCGTGCCAGATAACCTTTTAGCCTAAGCTCTGCACTTTTAACCATACTTGTATTTATCAGAGTAGGATAACAAAATTATTCTAGAAAAGTATGATTTCTATCCTGTCCCCTCTTATTATGAGTATGGATGACTAAGTCCAAACTCTTTTATTCCCGAATAACTAACGCTTAATATAGTATGCTTTATAACCCAAAAGTTGCTTTAAGTAACGACGTTGTTTCTCCGCCTGGATATAAAACGTAAAGTAGCATATATACCGCTACACCAGTGATTGCGGTGAAAAACCAAATAATTGATGCAATTGGTCCTACAAATCTATGAATTTTAAATTTCTCTTTGAAAGCAGTTATAATTTGTACAAGACCCAAGATACCACCAATTGTTGCCAAATTAATATGGAAGATTAAAAAGATTGTATAATAAATCTTAATAGAATCTGGACCACCAAAAGCAGTATTCCCAATAAATATTGTTCTTGAAGCATAGATAATAAAGAACGCAAGTGCAAAAAAAGCTGCCGTTAACATCACTTTTTTATGGCTTTCGATTTTTCTCTTCCAAATTTTACGCCATCCTATTGCAACAAGGATCGCACTAATAACTATAAAACTTGTGCTGATTGTAGGTAAGATTGGTAAATTCATACATTCCATCCTTATTTTTATTTATTAGAACATTTTTATTAACGAGACAACAACAACGAGTACAAAAAATACTACTAAATAATTTAAAGAGTAGATAAACATTTTTGTAGCCCATTTTGTTTGGTCTGAATCTTTTTTAAAGCTTGTTAAACCTAAATATAGCCAACCAAGATTCAATAGTGAGGCCAATATAATAAATGTTGTACCAAGATTACTTAATAATAATGGTAATGGCAATAAAAATACGAGCCAAATAAACATACTGACTCTTGTCCGTTTAAACCCTTTAACAGAAGGAAGCATTGGAATATGAGCCATACTATATTCATCTTTACGCTTAATCGCTAAAGCATAGAAATGTATCGGTTGCCAACAGAAAATAACTAAAAATAATGCAACTGCGACCATGCTAATATTACCTTCTATTGCTGTCCAACCAATTAATGGCGGAACGGCACCAGGGAAACTCCCGATTACTGTGTTCCAAACCGTATGGCGCTTAGACCAAATGGAATAAAATGATACATATCCAACAATACCTAGTAATCCAATTACGCCTGATGGTACATTTAAAGCAAATAAAAATGCTTCCCCTACGAGCATCATTCCAAAACTAAGTAATAATAAATTTCTATTTGAAATTCTTTCGTTCACCGTTGGTCTTTGTTGTTTGCTTGGCATGATACTGTCAATATCTTGATCATAGTAATTATTTAAAGCGCAAGCGCCCCCCATAATTAACGTCGAGCCTACCAACATCATTAAAATCTGTGGTATTGACGAGAGGAAGGAATGATTTGCCAACACAATTGCAAGCCATGAACCAGCAAAAGCTGGTATTAAATTACCTTGAACTAGCCCCATTTTAATAATTTGTTGTAACTCTTTAAAAGTTACACGGCTAGAATTATGCGACAAAGTTTGTTCTTTGTTCATAATTTCCCTCCTAATTTTTCCATATAATACAATGATATATCAATTTATGGTCATTGACTACATTTATATAAAGTTATTTGTGACACTTTATCGACATTCACAAATAGTCATTTTTGTGACACAATTAGAAGTGCATTTCTTGTTATAATGATAATTAAGTTTTATTTAAAAAGAAAGAAATCAATTTCAAGAGATTATGAATAATAGTGAAATGTTGTGCTTAACTTTCACTTCAACTCTATTCCATCTCTTATTTGAGTTTTATTTATATGTGGGGGGTTAATTCTTGTTTAACAAAAAAAACCTGAAATGGTTATCTGTGTTAGCAGCCATAATTATGGCATTTGTACAACTCGGAGGAGCTTTAGTAACCAAAACTGGTTCAGCAGATGGTTGTGGTTCAGACTGGCCATTATGTCATGGCGCTTTCTTACCACAAAATTTACCTATACAAACGATAATTGAACTAAGCCATCGCGCTGTATCTGGATTATCTTTAATTATTGTTTTATGGCTAGTAATCGTAGCTTGGAAACACCTCGGTTACATCAAGGAAGTTAAACCTTTATGTATCATCAGTGTTGGTTTCTTACTCATACAAGCACTTGTTGGTGCAGCTGCGGTAATGTGGCAACAAAATGCTTATGTTCTTGCATTACATTTTGGTATTTCATTAATTTCGTTCTCTTCAGTATTTGTCTTAACTTTAATCATCTTTGAAGTAGACCATAAATATGAAGCTGATGAATTATTTATTCGTAAGCCTCTAAGAATTTATACATGGATAATGGCTGTCATTGTTTATCTAACAATTTATACTGGTGCCTTAGTTAGACACAAAGAAGCAAGTTTAGCTTATGGGCAATGGCCTCTACCGTTTAATGATTTAATACCTCATAATGTGCAAGATTGGGTAAACTTTACGCACCGAGGCATGGCTTTAATTGCGTTTATATGGATATTAATTACATTTATTCATGCAATTAATAATTATAAAGAGAATCGTACCATTCGATTCGGTTATACTGCTGCCTTTATTTTAATTATTTTACAAGTAATTACAGGAGCTTTATCTATTATTACTGAAGTCAATTTATTGGTTGCTTTACTACATGCTTTATTTATCACACTATTGTTTGGCTTGATTGCATACTTTATTGTATTGATGTTACGAACAATTCGAAGTGCTAAATAAATGAAATGAATAACCTTAAATAAGTGTTGAAGACATAGGTAGCTCCAACTAGAAACAAACGTCAATTTCTATTGAAATCATATAGAAATTGACGTTTTCTTTGTTTTTGTGTAATTTTGCATCTCGTTGAGCTCTTATTTTTCTCATATCCAGCGCTACTAAGATAAAACTAAATTTTCGTTTAACCTTATTCATTTTTAATCCAGTTTTCATAAATTAAATTTTTCATGAACAATTGCCGTATGCATATCATTTAAAATTTCTCTTAAATTCATATTTATCTTCTCGATTTACATAACTTTTAAAGTCGACTCTTTTGTGTTTTAGATAAATAAATTTATCGTATTTCAAATTCTGTGTATTGAAAAGATTACTTTTATATTTTTTAACCTTACCTTTAAGAAACAAAAAATAATATGTAATGAAAGACATGCTATTAAAATGATCTATGATTGACGCCATATATCATGATTAGTGATTGATACTTGAGTTCAATTAGTAGCGAAAGTTGAGTCATGTTATCATCTCAGATATAATACGCCCCGTTAATTTAGTTTAGTGAGGTTTATTGAATTATATGAAAGTGTCTTATTTTTAGTAAAAACTTATGATAATGATATTAGTCTAAAACATAGTATTGATTGTGACACGCTGTAGGAATAGCATGCGTATTGAGCATTTAGTCTCAATATTCATTGATTTATTCAACATACAAACGCCACTACTGTATAATCTATATAATATGCTATTTTTTAAAAATAACAGTAGTTTCGCCTGATTTTTGTGAGAAAGTACTAAGCAAAGACTATAAGATAATACATTACCCGCGAAAAAGTGCGCATAAAAAACTGTCAACAAAGTCAAAGGCTTTGTTGACAGTATGAAGCGTTCCAATTAAGTCACTCATTAACTATAAATCAGTATTTTCTAATTATAAAAATAAATGATGTCTATGCAAGGAATGCAACGAGTATATGTTTGATTTTAGTCATACTCACATTTTTTATTTGATTAATTCTTATTTAATCTACTGGTTCTTTTTCAATTTCTATTAATAAATCTCCAGTTTCGATCGCTTCTCCATTTTGAACGGTTACTTTCTTAACCACACCATCAAATGGCGCTTGTATCGTTGTTTCCATTTTCATTGCTTCTGTGATTAATAAGGCTTGTCCACTTGTTACAGACTCCCCTTCTGAAATTTTAACTTCTGTTACTGACCCAGGCATTTGTGCGCCAATATGATTTGGATTTAATTTGTCAGCTTTAGGTTTAACACTTGCGTTTGCTTTTACATTTTCATCCTGTATGAAAATACGTCTCGCTTGACCATTCATATCGTAAAATATTGTACGAACCCCTTTTTCATCAGGTTCAGTAATTGTTTTAAGCGTAATAATCAATCGTTTACCAGTGTCTATCTCAATTTCTACGGTTTCATTTGCTCTCATACCGAAGAAGAATGTTGGTGTATCTAAAAGTGACACATTACCATATTGTTCTTGTGTCGTAATAAATTGTTCATAAACTTTTGGATATAATACATAACTAATAATGTCTTGTTCAGTGACTTCTTTTTGTTGTTTTTCTTCTAATTCTTTCCTTATTGCTTCAAAGTCGACTGGTTCTAAATACTCACCTGGTCTGTCAGTTAATGGCTGCTGTCCTTTCAAAATCACTTTTTGTAGTTCTTTATTAAATCCGTTTACTGGCTGACCAATTTCACCTTTAAAGAACGAAACAACCGACTCAGGAAAATCTAATTTATAACCATCTTTAATTACAGTTTGTTCATCTAAATCGTTTTGGACCATATACAACGCCATATCTCCAACTACTTTTGATGATGGTGTAACCTTAACGATATCCCCAAATAAGAAATTGACACGTTTATACATGTCTTTAACTTCATTAAATCGATTACCTAACCCTAAACTTTTGGCTTGTTGACGTAAATTAGAATATTGTCCGCCCGGCATTTCATGTTGATAAATCTCTGTATTTGGTGACTTAATATCACTTTCAAAATCACTATAATATTGACGTACTGTACTCCAATAATGAGATAACTCTTCCATGCCATCAATATCTGCACGCATACTTCTTCCAAATCCATTTAGTGCATAATATAACGAGTTGCCACTTGGTTGACTTGTTAGACCGCTCATTGATGCAATTGCTGTATCTATAACATCTACACCGGCATCTATAGCTTCTTTATAAGTTAAAAGACCGTTACCACTTGTATCATGTGTGTGTAAGTGAATTGGTAAATTAACTGCTGCTTTTAATTCACCGATTAATTCGTATGCTGCTTTAGGTTTTAATAAACCAGCCATATCTTTAATAGCAAGTATGTGGAAACCTTCAGATTCTAGCGTTTTCGCCATATTAACGTAGTAGTCTAATGTATATATATTAGAACGATTTGGATCCAAGAAATCACCCGTATAACAAATCGTTCCCTCTGAAATTTTTCCTGCTTCTTGGACTGCTTCGTTAGCAACTTTCATCTGGTCTACCCAGTTTAATGAATCAAAAATTCGGAATACATCTATACCTGCTTCAGCACTTTCTTTCACGAACTTTTTAATTACGTTATCTGGATAGTTTTTATACCCTACTGCATTAGAAGCCCGTAACAACATTTGGAATAAAACATTTGGAATAGACTTTCTTAATCTTTCTAATCTTTCCCATGGGTTTTCTTTCAAGAAATTATAAGCGACATCAAACGTGGCGCCGCCCCACATTTCTAATGAAAAACTATCTTTCATTACTTCCGATGTTTTAGAAGCAATATTCATCATATCTTTTGTTCTAACACGTGTTGCCAGTAAGGATTGATGTGCATCTCTAAATGTCGTATCTGTAATCAATACGTCTTCTTGTTCTTTCAACCATTGAGCAACTGCTGTAGGTCCCTTACTATCCAATAATTGTTTTGTACCTTCAAACTTATCCACTACTTTTTTAGGCACTTGTGGAATAGGTGATGTTTCATATACCGGTTTCGGTCGTTTTTCAACGTTTGGAAATCCATTAATCGATACATTACCGATATATTCTAATGTCTTTGTCCCTCTATCTAAAGTCGGTTCAATATCAAATAATTCTGGTGTACTTTCAATAAATTTGGTTGTATAATCGCCAGTTTTAAACTGTGCATTTCGCATAACGTTAATTAAAAATGGGACATTGGTTTTTACACCACGAATTCTCATTTCTTGCAATGAACGATCCATTTTTTCGTTTGCTTGTTTAAATGTCATACCGTGTGTAGATAATTTTACTAGTAAAGAATCATAATATGGCGTGATTTCGGCACCTTGGAATCCATCACCAGCATCCAGCCTCACACCAAAACCACCACTTGAACGATACGCAATAATTCTACCTGTGTCTGGCATGAAATCGTTAGTTGGATCTTCCGTGGTGATACGACATTGGATAGCATAGCCTAGTGTTTTAATATCTTTTTGTTGGGGCATACCAATTTCTGCATCAAATAACTTTTCACCGTCAGCTACAAGAATTTGAGTTTTAACTACATCTACGCCTGTTACCATTTCAGTAATCGTATGCTCAACTTGAACACGTGGGTTTACTTCAATGAAATAGAAATCTTCTCCAGAAACTAGAAATTCAACAGTACCAGCGTTAACATAGTTGATGTTTTCCATTAATTGAATCGCAGCATCACAAATACGCTCTCTTAAATCATCAGGTAAAGCGACAGAAGGTGCAACTTCAACAACCTTTTGATGACGTCTTTGTACAGAACAATCACGCTCGTATAAATGGACTATATTTCCGTGCTCATCACCAATCACTTGTACTTCAATGTGTTTTGGATTATCTATATATTTTTCAATATAAACTTCGCTATTACCAAATGATTTCTCTGCTTCGGATTTTGCACGGTGAAATGCATCTTCTAATTCATCTTCCGAACGGACAATACGCATGCCTTTACCGCCACCACCACTCGTTGCTTTGATCATCAACGGGTAACCAGCTTCATTGGCAAAAGCGACTGCATCCTCTTGGTTGTCAATCGGTCCATCTGTCCCTGGGATAACACTTAAATTAGCATTAATTGCCGTTGTTCTCGCTTTAACTTTATCTCCAAACATATCTAAATGTTCTACTTGTGGACCAATAAATTTAATGCCTTCTTCCTGACACCGTTTAGCAAATGTTTCATTTTCACTTAAGAACCCATAACCAGGATGGATCGCGTCCACACCTGCGCGTTTAGCAACATCTAAAATACGTTCAATATCTAAGTATGATTCTGCTGGTCCTAAGTCATTTCCTACCAAGTAAGATTCATCTGCTTTATATCTATGTAAAGAGCCTTTGTCTTCGTTGGAATAAATTGCTACCGTTTTAATATTTAACTCAGTTGCTGCTCTAAAAATCCTTATTGCAATTTCCCCACGATTGGCTACTAGTAGTTTGTTTATTTGTTTCAAATCATGGTCCCCCTTAAATTTTGAATTTTCTAAAAAGTTTAATATAGATTTTATTATAGCAAAATACGAACTATGTATACAGTAAAACATTTTTGACACTTTTTTGTTTAGTAATAAAATTAATAATGTAATTTTCATTAATATACCATTAGTTTTAATATAATTATTCACCAAAAGCATGGTAGCTATCGGATTTAAAACACATTATATCATACCAATTACATAACATAAAGTTATCACTGACAATAACTAAACGTTATCATTCATACTATATTCGCTAAGTTTTTCAAAATTAAAATGAGTAAATTGAAAAAAAGCAAACGTTTTCAATCATTTAAGGTTGAAATGTTTGCCTTTATAGCCATCTTTAATATCTACTTGAGATATCAAATTTTTTAGTCTGTTTGCGTTGTTGTTTTCTTTTATACGCGTCCACTTTAATTTGTTTAGCAGTGATTAATAATAATCCCATCGCGATACTCAAACTTATCATGGAAGATCCACCAAAACTAATAAAAGGTAATGGGACCCCTGTTAACGGGATTGTACCTGAAATACCACCTAAATTAACAAAAGTTTGACTTCCTATATAACTTGCGACCCCTACACAAACAAGTTTATAAAAATATGAACTTGTTTTACTTGCGAGTTCAAACGCTCTATAAACAATAAAGAATAACAAGCAGATTACGATAAGCCCGCCAACAAGTCCCAGTTCTTCACAAATTATTGAAAATATAAAATCTG
Organism: Staphylococcus sp. GDY8P131P; assembly: GCF_017891975.1. Classification (NCBI taxonomy): domain Bacteria; kingdom Bacillati; phylum Bacillota; class Bacilli; order Caryophanales; family Staphylococcaceae; genus Staphylococcus; species Staphylococcus sp. GDY8P131P. The sequence continues at coordinate 56,106 of NZ_JAESKF010000004.1, read as the reverse complement.
TGTGTGGTTCAGGTAGGTAACCTAATTTCATAATACTATTACCTAAACCACGACCTAACAAGCCTCCATTACCAATTGCTATTAATGAATTAGAAATGTGATACCCTGTGCCTGATTCATTGCTAAATGGGTCTGTCAGTGTACTAAACCGAGCTGTTAAATAATCTGGGACGAGGCCAATGAGTAAAAATAAACCACCAATTAAGACCACACCTGTCGCTATGATTAATCCGTATTTTAATGATTTATGAACCCCAATACCCGCGTAAAATAAAATTGAAAAGAAAATAATTAGTATTAAAAGTGTCTGACCAACGTCGCGTTGTAAAAATACAAGTGCAATACAAATAGCAGCTAAAACAATCGGAGACAGCATCACTTTTGGCTCTTTAAATACCCTTGGTCTTTTCTTTTCTATCATATACGGTATATATATAATTATTGCGATTTTTAATAATTCTGAAGCCTGTAAGTTCATAAAGCCTAAATTAAGCCAACTTTTTGAACCATTAATATTACTTCCTACTAATAACGTGGCTAGTAGTAATAAAATAATGCCTAGCATCATCCATTTCTGAAACCTAATTGTTTCTAACAATTTAACATTCATCACGAAGGCCATAAAAAACACGAGAATGATACTCATGATTACGTACATCAACTGCCTAGTATAAAAATAAGTCCCTGCTACTGAAACGCCACCAGTTAAAGATCCTTTTGTAGCTGCCACCATACTTGCACTATATACCATGACTAAGCCAATGAGACATAACAATAAATATGTAATTACTAATGGATAATCAATATATTTAGCATTTTTACCAATATATCGAAAAAATTTTTTTATGTTATTCATTTGACATATCATCCAATTCTATTTTTTATTCTTTACAAGCTAATAAAAATTTCTTTCAATACTTCAACTATTACAAATGGGTGTTATTTATAAATTTAATTGTACTTGAACATTATATCAAATAACACAAGCATATTTCGAACAAATGTAACGCAATATTTCATATTTTGAAATCATCATTTTAGCTCATTTAATATCAAACAAAAAAGCGGCTACGATACAATCAATAAAATATTGATATCTTAGCCACTCCAAATCATTTATGTAGTTTTATTTCACTACTTTATTTTTTATAAGGTTCTATTTACTAAAAATAAATTAAGTCTTTACTAAATATATTTATTCCAATTAAACGTTAGTGAATGCTTCATGCAATTTAGATAATTCTTTCTCTAAACGAAGCATTAAATCTTTGCCCGCTTCTCTGTCAACTAACCCAAGTTCTACAGCAAAATCTACTTCTTTTTGCAAACCAAACATTTGAGTATCCAGAACTTCTTCATATAATGGGCACTGAGGTAATGTTAGATTATCCATTTGAACTTTAATCAATTGAAGAATCCTATCCGCATCTTTATTTAATTGGTCATATGCCGCACTATTTAATTTTTGACTCTTTACCATGACATATTCCCCCTATCAATAGTAACTTTATATGTAAAAGTTTATCTTACTGATAAATAAAAAGCAAGAGAATTCAGTAATATACTAATCATAGTTATTTGTGATAAAATTATAACCAGCGATATATTTAAACCAGTTATATATTTAATTTAAAAACGAAGTACATAAAACATTGTGACATAAGCCTTTAATACAATTTTTCAACTTTTAATTTTTGATTTGTAAAAATTAAACTTAGCTGTTCATTGATTTTAAATTCACAAAAATGTCATTTTTAGGCATGTACATACTTTTTGTAGTATCGTTTATTTAAAAATATTTAAAATGCATTAGGAGTGGGATTATGATTCAAATTAAGGGTGAAGTTAAATTTCCGATCACTTTAGATAGTACGACTTGGATTTTTGACGATAGAAAAGTTCAATTAGAAGATTTAGAAAGCGGCGTATTTGATGGCACAAAACCAATCAATTTCAATGATAATCGTGAATGGAACCGCGCTATTCTCGAAGGACAAACAAATCCACCAACGCTAAATTCAGAAATAAAATACAGAAAAAGAGCTGTTTTAGAAAATTCATTTGTAATTAATATGGCACCATTTTTTAAAAACGCGGAACCGTATGATAACGCAACAGCAATTCGTTTATTTAATGATAAAGATTCAATTGAAGTACCGATGGAATTATTACCGTATCTTTTTTTCCAATTTGCGCGTGATGGCAAAAGACTTTACGACGATAACTTTGTAGATAGTTTTGTTTATATTCCAGAACAAGGTTATTCATATGAGTTTAAGTATGTTACTCATATTGAGGTGATTTAAGTTGATTAAAGTTCAATGTATTATTTGTGATACCGAGGTATTTATTGATCGAAATACATTAGAAGCTAAAAGGTTAAGAAATGATCCAATGCATACATTTATGTGCGATGAATGTAAAAGTCGACTAGATACACCGAAACAAAGAAATCAAGAAACGACTTTCGATCATCGTTAAACTATACCGACGCTATGTGTTGCTTAATTTTATTATTGCCTTTTTAAAAGTAGATTAATGAAGCTGGGATATAAATCCCACAATGCAGCCCCAAAAAATGCTTGACTTAGGGATCTTTTTGGGGCTCATTTTATATTTTTATTTCGTATCGTTTTGCTCGCTTGTCTCAGAGATGTCCTAGACCTATAATCTCAACACACATGCTATCCCTATCGGCGTGTTGTTACCAATACTATGATTCAAATTATATATAATTGTCATAGATTTTTTATTGATGGTATTAAAGTAGTAGCTAACGTTAATAGATATACAATCGGAAAATTATAATTTAAAATATTTCAATTCTCAAATCAATCAAAATCTTTCAGAATTAGAAGTTAAAAATGCTTCAGTCAACGAACTAAGGATATAGAACCAGCTTTTAGAGTTAGTAGTGCTATTTGGCGTTTCACTCGAATACCAGTTCGAGAAATAAATAAGGTCCAATGAGAATACCATTTTATCTTAATAGTGCTAAATAAAAACATAGTAGTCCAACGAGCTACAAAAATTCACAACAACAAAGAAAACGTCAATTTCTATATAATTTCAGTAGAAACTGGCGTTTTACGCTTTATCCGAGATGTTTATGCTCCAGAATTGTAATACTCAAAATCAGCACGATTTAAATACAAAAAATGTCCCTTCATTTTAAAATGAAGGGACATTTTTTGTACACATATACTATATCACAAACTCTAATTAATTCTATATTATAAGAAACTTTTGAGTCGAACTGTCTCAAATATAAAAACAGGATTAGAACAAAACACTAAAATCTTTTAAGAATTATAGGTTTCTGTTCCGCTTCTGTCTTCAATATAATTATTAGTCTTCTTCTTGCATTAATTGTTTGATGCGTTTAGCTTCTTTCTCACGAGCTGATTTTTCTAATATTGTTTTTCTAATACGGATCGTTTGAGGAGTAACCTCTACTAATTCATCATCATTAATAAATTGTAACGCTTCTTCTAAAGTTAATTTTCTTGGTCGTTTCATTGTTACTGTTTGGTCTTTTGTAGCTGAACGTACGTTAGTTTGATGTTTTTCTTTTGTGATATTAACTGTTAAATCATTCTCACGGTTATGCTCACCAACAATCATACCTTCGTATACTTCAGTTCCTGGTTCCATAAAGTTTGTACCGCGATCTTCTAAGCCCATAATTGCGTATGCACTAGCTTGACCTTTATCCATAGAAACAAGCGCACCATTTCTTCTGCCGCCAATACGTCCTTTAACACGAGGTTTGAACTCTTCAAATGTATGGTTAATAATACCATAGCCATGTGTTTGTGACATAAATTCAGTTGTATAACCAATTAAGCCACGAGCTGGAACCATGAAAATAATACGCGTTAAACCATTGTCAGTCGTAACCATATCTAGCATTTCACCTTTACGTTGACCTAATGATTCGATAACTGCACCAGTGTATTCTTGTGGTACTTCGCATTGTACACGCTCAAATGGTTCACATTGGACGCCATCAATCTCTCTCAAGATAACTTGAGGTTTAGAAACTTGTAATTCATAACCTTCACGTCTCATATTTTCAATTAAAATTGATAAGTGTAATTCACCACGTCCTGCGACAATCCATCTATCTGGTGATTCAGTTTGTGTTACTTTTAATGACACGTCTGTTTCTAATTGTTCATCTAAACGTTCTTGGATTTGACGAGATGTTACAAAATCACCTTCACGCCCAGCAAATGGTGAATTATTAACTTTAAATGTCATTTCTAATGTTGGCTCATCAATTCTAAGTACTGGTAATGCTTCTTGATGATCAGAAGGCGTCACTGTTTCGCCTACGTTAATATCTTCCATGCCTGAAACAGCTATTAAATCTCCAGCATGTGCTTCTTCAATTTCTTCGCGTTTCAATCCGAAATAACCAAAGATTTTAGATACTCTGAAATTCTTCACAGAGCCGTCTAATTTTAATAAAGATACACTATCACCAACACGCATCGTTCCTCTGAACACACGTCCTACACCGATACGTCCAACATAATCATTATAATCCAACAATGCAATTTGGAATTGTAATGGTTCATCTCTGTTATCAATAGGTGCAGGTATATAGTCAATAATTGTTTCATAAAGTGATTGCATATTCTCATCTTGTTTTTCAGAATCTAAACTTGCTGTACCGTTAACAGCTGACGCATAAACAACGGGGAAATCTAATTGTTCATCATTAGCTTCTAATTCGATAAATAAATCTAATACTTCATCTACTACACCTTCTGGTCTAGCTTCTGGTTTATCAATTTTATTTACCACAACTACAGGTTTTAAATTTTGTTCAAGTGCTTTCTTCAATACGAAACGTGTTTGTGGCATTGTACCTTCATAAGCATCTACTACTAAGATTACGCCGTCAACCATTTTCATGATACGTTCCACTTCTCCACCGAAGTCAGCGTGTCCTGGTGTATCTAAAATGTTGATTCTGTTATCTTTATAATTAATTGCTGTATTTTTAGCAAGAATTGTGATGCCTCGTTCTCTTTCTATGTCGTTAGAATCCATTGCTCTTTCATCAACATGCTCGTTCTCACGGAAAATTCCTGATTGTTTTAATAATTCATCTACTAATGTTGTTTTACCATGGTCAACGTGAGCGATGATGGCTATATTGCGAACATCTTCTCTTAAATTAGTCATTTTATACTATTTCCTTTCTCGAGTAAATTCCCACTTTTCTTTGCAACTTTTTTATTATATCATATAATTGATTAAAGAAAACTATAAAGGTGTGGTCGGGATGCAACAAAAAAAATCTAAATCAATATTTTGGGTACTCGCTATAATTGCTATCGTATTTTTACTATTATTTAGCTTTAGTATCGCTGCTACAAATGTTCCAATGATGATTTTAACATTTATACTGTTCATTGCAACATTTGGTTGCGGTTTCACATTAAAAAAGAAATATCGTGAAAATAATTGGCTATAGTTGCCCAAACAAATAACGTGTTTTATAGGGAGTGGGATAGAAATTATACTTTTACGGAATGATTTCGTGGCCCTATCCCGGCAAGCATGACTAGAAAAAAGTGTGCAAGCGCTAAAGTTCTTGTATCAGCACTACTAGCTATTGTTGTTCATATGATATTCGAGGCTGAAACATCAATGATGTTATCAGCCTTTTTTATTTTCATTTGTTATTTTTTAAGCGTTGTTGCAAGGCCTCTATTATTTCATTATTTTTTTGAAAATGAAATTCTAACAGTTCTGCATGTAATTGTGGATTTGCCATTACTATTGAGCTCGGTTCATAAATAGACAGTGCGTTCCCCATTAAATCAGTTCCTATACCACCAACCTCTTGCAATATAATTAACCCTCCAGCGAAATCCCAAGGTTGTAACCTGGGGGTAATATAACCACCTAACTTGCCTGTAGCGACACAAATAATTTCTAAAGCTGCAGAACCATATGCTCTCACACTTCTTGACTCCTCTACAATTGGTTTGAACATTTCTTCTAATCTTGGTTTTGTAAGCCAATTTGGGTTAAGTCCTATTACACTAGTGTTTAAAGGACTGGATTCAATACACGGTAATAAATTACCATTTTCATAAGCGCCTTCGCCTACTTTCGCGTGATATAGCACATCGTTCATCACGTCAAATACAAAACCTGCATATGGCTTCCCGTCATTAAATACACCGATAGAAATCGCAAAATTTTCCTTTTGATGCACAAAATTCAACGTCCCATCAATCGGATCAATGACCCATACAACGCCTGATTCATCTTTAAGATTATGGCCATGCCCTTCTTCACCAATTACTAGATGCTCTGGATAGGTTTGCATAACATTGTCAAAAATATATTTTTCTGTAGCTTTATCAACATTTGTTACGAGATCATTAGGATTAGACTTAGTTTCAATTTCTATATCTTGTTTCATGATTTTTTTTACATTGATGCCTGCTTCTAATATAAGGCCTTTTGCAAACTCATAAACAGTCATTGTTTCCATCTCCTTTTTAGCGAATCATTATACCTTAATATGTGGTTAAAAAGATATAGAAGTATATATTAAAATAAATAATTATATGTAATCTTATGCTAGTTCATAATACTATTTTTTTACCCTAATTCATAGGTTTGTACACGTGATACGCATTTTATATAAATATTACAATCCAAGCCAAACGCAATGTTTAACGTGCTACGTTATGCTACAATACAATCGAATAAATAAATAACAGGAGGCTAAATATGACTAAATATACATTTACAACACAAGATTTTAAAGCATTTGCAGTTGACGGCTTAAATGCAAGAATGGAAGCATTAAATGAACATATTCGACCACAGTTGAACGAACTTGGTGAATATTTTTCCCAATATTTAGAGACAGCAACAGGTGAAATATTCTATCCACACGTTGCAAAACATGCGAGAAGAAGCGTTAACCCGCCAAAAGATACTTGGGTTGCTTTTGCTACAAATAATCGTGGTTATAAAATGATCCCCCATTTTCAAATCGGTCTTTTTGAAAATCAACTTTTTGTTATGTATGGTGTGATGCATGAAGCAAAAGATAAAGCACAGCGTGTAAAAGTATTTGAAGAACAATTCGATACACTTAAAAATTTGCCTACTGATTATAGTTTGAGTTTAGACCATATGTCTCAAGAAAAAACATACATAAAAGATATGTCAGATGAGGCTATACAAAGCGCCATTAATCGTGTCAAAAAAGTTAAAAAGGGTGAATTATTTGTTGCACGCACACTTACACCTGATGCAAGAGAATTAAAAAGCGATAAAGCCTTTTTAAACTTTCTTGAAGAAACTTTTGAACAATTATTAAAATTCTATCAATAAAACTATAATATAAAACCAGGTTGAGACCTTTATTTCTATCTCAACCTGGTTTTATACTGGAGTCATTTAAACGTATATCCTTTTGTTACCAAAGGGTATTTTAGTATATATATGGATCATCCTCTTTTTTCTTTTTTAATTCATCTTCCGGGTTCATGTCACTGTTCTGACGCTGTTGAATATCTTTATCATTATTTCTCTGTTGCTCTTGATAACTTGCATGGTTATATTGTTGTTTCTTTTTATCTTTTTTGACTAATAACATAATACCCGCAATCATCCAAAGTATAAGTGCAATAAAATTACCTGTAAAAATACTAACTAAAGCAGCAGCAACTAAAAGACATCCTGCTAAAATCCTATTGCCTTTAATTGTGAAGACACCTAAGAATCCTAGAATCGTTGCAAATAATAAAAATCCACCTTGCATTATTATTGAAGCTTTAAGCGCATCTGCAGATACTGACATGCCTTGTTGTTGATATATTTGATTTAAAGCTTCTTTAGATTCTGGGAAATTTAATAAAATTAGCCCTAAAATCATAATTACTAAAAATAATAAACTAAGACCATTTGCAATCCAAGCAAGGATTTTTTCAGCTTTCCGATTCATACTTTTCCTCCTAATATTTCATTAATACCATCATAGCAAATTTTTTAAAATTTAAAAATCACAAAGTATCATCCCTTAATTACCAAAATATTAATTTTTGAATATAAAGTTAAAAACAGTAAAATTTGGGACAAAAAACCTTTTATTTTAGGTTGACCTAATAAAAAATTCGGAGTAACCTATAAAATATTAATTGTGAATATAGGAGGTGTCTTTTAATGTCTAAAAATATTAAAATGCACAATAAAAGTTTAGAAGAAATCAACAATACGGTTTCTATCAATACTAATGGCAAATTTAGCCAAAAATTATTATCTTATTTAGGGCCAGGTCTATTAGTGGCTGTTGGGTATATGGATCCAGGAAATTGGATCACTTCAATGCAAGGCGGTGCTCAATTTGGATACATTTTGCTATTCGTAATTTTACTCTCTAGCCTATCAGCCATGTTACTTCAAAGTATGACAGTAAGATTAGGAATAGCAACAGGTATGGACTTAGCACAAGCAACAAAATACTACTTGAATAAACCACTATCTTTTGTATTTTGGATTATTGCTGAGCTAGCAATTATTGCAACCGATATTGCTGAAGTTATTGGTAGTGCGATAGCGTTAGATTTATTATTTGGAATCCCTTTACTCGTTGGTGCACTCATCACTGTACTAGATGTATTTTTATTACTCTTTATTATGCGTTTTGGTTTCAGAAAAATTGAAGCTATTGTCGGTACTTTAATTTTCACTGTATTAGTTATATTTATATTTGAAGTATTTATTGCTTCTCCTCATGTAAGTGAAGCTTTAAACGGTTTTTTACCAAGTAAAACAATCATTACTGATAACGGCGCTTTATTTATTGCGCTTGGTATTATTGGAGCTACAATCATGCCACATAATTTATATCTACATTCTTCAATTGTGCAGTCAAGAATGTATGATAGAAATAATTTGAAATCTAAGGCTCATGCAATTAAATACGCTACAATGGATTCAAACATTCAACTTTCAATAGCATTTGTTATTAATTGTTTATTATTAGTTTTAGGCGCAGCTTTATTTTATGGTGTTAACAGTGATCAATTAGGTGGTTTTTATGATTTGTATCAAGCCTTGCAAAATCAACCTATATTAGGGGCTTCTATGGGCGCAATTATGAGCACGTTATTTGCAGTTGCATTACTTGCTTCTGGTCAAAATTCTACAATTACTGGGACAATGGCAGGACAAATTGTAATGGAAGGGTTTTTACACTTAAAAATTCCAAACTGGTTGCGTCGACTTGTAACACGTCTAATTGCAATTTTACCAATCATATTCTGTATCGTTATTTTCAAGAGTGACGAAGGTAAAATAGAGCAATTGCTTATATTCTCACAAGTATTTTTAAGTTTAGCTTTACCCTTCTCTTTAATACCATTACAGTTAGCTACAAATAATCGCTATCTAATGGGACAGTTTAAAAATAAAATGTGGATTAACACAATTTCTTGGTTATTAATTATTATTTTAAGTATTTTAAATATTTATTTAATAATTGAAACTTTCCAAGAATTAGGATAAAAAAGGCCGAGTGCACAATATAATTTGCACTCGGTCGTTTTTGTTACTTTTCATTTTCTGAATTTGTTTCTTCAGATTGCTCATTTTTATCTGACGACTTATTTTGATCATTTATATCTTTTTCTTCAGATTGTTGAGTTGTGATTTTTTTTCGCTCTTCAAAATTCATTCTTCGTTGATTCACCGCACTCGGTTGTTGCTTACGTCTTTCCTTTTCACGCTGTTTACGTTCTTTCTTTTCTTGTTTGATTCTAGCTTTTTCCTCTGCCTTCTCTTGTTTCAATCTAGCAGCTTCTTCTGCTTGTTCTTGTTTAAGACGTTGTTGTTCTTCATATGCTTCTTGTTTGCGCTGTTGTTCTTTTTCGAATGCTTCTTGTCTATATCTAGCTTCTTCTTCAGATTGTTGGTTAGCAAAATCTTGCGCCTCATTATCGTCTTGAGCATTTTCTTCTATATTATTTGGTTGTTTTTTAGATTTATAATTATATTTCGCTTGTCTTGATAATACTTGAGGTTCTTCATCTGTTGCATTTACATCCGCATTTACTTTATCTGCAACTTCAGAACTGTACCCACCTCTTCTTAATTGATGTTCATCATCTGATGGTCGTTCTACGTCAGAAGTTTCTTGTTGTACATTGTATTGTGGATTTGGTTGAGATTTTGGTTGTGGTTCTGGATCTGGTTGTGGTTCTTGCTCATATCTTTGGTCATTATAACCGCCTTGGAAACCACCAGTATAATACGTTGGTATGGTTTCTACTTTCTCTTTACGTGCAAACATCATGATTGCTACTATTAAAAAGAGAATTGGTATAATTAATGGCACGAACAATAGTACTAAAGGCAATGTTACAATCATAGCTATTAAAAATAAGAAACCAGATAAAATTCTGATATTCATTGAAATTAACGCTAAAAATGATATTAATAAGCAAACAATAAAGTATACAATAACAGCCCATATCCCATTTTGTAACCAAATGACAAATTGAATTGTATTTAATCCATTATTCGTTAATATTTGTTGAATAAAATCATTACCATTTAATGATGTTTCTAAATTTTGAATAGAGCTTTCACTACTAAAAGAGACTAATGCAATAAACATTGTTACTATAGTTAATAAAAGTAGGAATATCCAGCTCAACCAACCCAATACTTTTTCTGCTAGTCGACTCACTGGACGCCTAACTTGAGTATATTGTTCTCCTGACATTTCTATACAACTCCTTATACTACTTATCAAACTATTATATCGAATAAACGATAAAATAACTACTATACTACGTTTTAATTTAACGACATTTTAAAATTTAAAAACCGCTCATTATACTCACTTAATGTATCTTTACCCAAATTTTTATAAATTTCTAAATGGCTTTGTACAGATTTTGAGGGATAAAATCGTTCATCATTTTTTATATAGTTTGGCAATTGATCTCTTGATGATTTATTTGGCGTGGCGTAGGCTACCCATTCTGTATTTTGTTTACTATTTTGTGTATTAAGTATAAAATTAATGAATTGATGTGCGCCTGCTTTGTTTTGTGCAGTTTTAGGGATAACCATGTTATCAAACCATAAATTGGGCCCTTCTTTTGGAACAATATAGTCAAAATCACTATTATTTTGTATGATAGATGCTGCTACACCGCTCCATACCACTGCTATATTTGCCTCGTGCTGTTCAAGCATCATCGAAATTTCATCGCCTACAACACCTCTCACATTAGGGCTTAAAACCTTCAAGTCATTCTCTGCCTTTTTTAAATGTTGGGTTTGTGTATCATTTAAACTGTAACCTAATTTATTTAAACTTAAACCAATAATTTCTCTAGCACCATCAATTAACAATATGTCATTTTTATATTTTGTATGATACAAACTTTTCCATGAACTAAAATCGTCATCGGGGTAAACATCTTTATTATACAAAATGCCGACCGTTCCAAAAAAGTATGGAATTGAATAACGATTACCTTTGTCAAATGGCATATTCATATAATCTTTATCTAAATTTTTTATATTGGGTATTTTCTCATGATTTAACGGTAATAACAAATTTTCATTTTTTGTACTGTATATTCGCTGGGAAAAGCAACATCATAGTGGGTACCACCATTACGAATTTTTGCTTCCATCGCTTCATTAGAATCAAAAGTCTCATATACCACTTTTATCCCTGTTTCTTTTTGAAAATTTTTAATTAATTTAGGATCAATGTACTCTCCCCAGTTATATACATAAATTTTTTTACCTGTACCCGATTGGTTTTTGGCAGTAAATTTTTGGCTTAAAAAAAGACACAATAATCCAATAGCAACGGATAATATGATTAATTGTAAAAACCGTTTCATTGCTACATCACCTGTTTCAATTGCTTATTGCGTTTAAATAATTTTCTCATTATAAAGTAGCCTAATATACCTGATATAATTGTTATAAAGAGCATCGTGGATATCGCATTGATTTCCATACTTATACCTTTCCGAGCCATAGCATAAACGTCTACTGACAATACGCTAAATCCATTTCCTGTAACAAAAAAATTACTGTAAAATCATCTATTGAATAAGTTAATGCCATGAAAAAACCGCCAATTATTGAAGGAAATAAATATGGTAACATCACTTTATTTAAAACTTGGAAATCACTTGCTCCAAGATCTCGTGCTGCATCTAATATATAAACATTCATTTCATGTAATTTAGGTAATACAATAATAACCACAATAGGAATACAAAAAGCAATATGAGATACTAACACCGTTATAAAGCCTAGCCCCAACCCTGTAAAATGACCTATTGCTGTAAACATAATTAAAAAAGAAGCGCCAATAACAACATCTGAAGATACCATTAATACATTATTTAAAGTTAACAATGATATTTTTAATTTTTTGTTACGTAAATGGTACAACGCAATAGCACCCATTGTTCCAATCATAGTGGCAACTGAAGCTGCTAATAATGCAACTGCTACCGTATTAAATATAACTGCCATGAGTCTTTCATTTTTAAATAGAGACTGGTAATGCGCTAATGTAAATTGATCAAAATGGATCATATCGCCTGCTGAATTAAATGAATAAATCATTAAAATAATATTGGAATATACAACACTGTGATTAACATACCGATATATAATTTGCCATACCATTTCATATGATTCATCCTTTTACAATTGTATTTTTTGTATTAGTTATAATTAAGACAAATGCCATAAAGAGAATCAGAAACAATGCTATCGTTGACCCCATGCCATAATTTTGAATAACTAAGAATTGTTCCTCAATAGCTGTACCCATATTAATCACTTTATTACCTGCAATTAATCTTGTAATCATAAATAGTGAAAGCGCAGGGATAAAAGTAACTTGGACACCCGTTAATACACCTCGTTTCGTCAAAGGAGCAATCACTTTTCTAAATATTATTAACCGACTAGCACCGAGATCACTTGAAGCTTGTAACAAGTTGTTAGGAATGTCTTTCATACTATTAAAGATAGGTAGAATCATAAATGGAATGTAAATATAACTGGCAACGATTAAAAAAGCAGGCACAGTAAATAATAGTTCCAATTTAGGCAAGTGCAAACCATATAATATTCGGTTGATAATACCATCATGACTGAACAAACCAATAAATGCATAGGTCTTCAGTAGTAAATTAATCCAAGTAGGTATAATTAGGATAAGCAACCAAAGACTTTGATATTTAGATATTCGAATGAAATAAGCTGCTGGATAACTAATGCATAAAGTCATTATTGTGATCGCCGTAGCATACATGATAGAATCCCAAATCATTCTAAAATATTTTGTGGTCATGATTTGTTTATAATTATCTAAATTGAAATGACCATGAATATCAATCATTGAAAAGTAGATAAGCAGAATCACAGGAATAACAACAAAAAGAAGCATCCACAATATATATGGTATAAATAAATAACCATTAATTTTGCGCATTGTTACCATCCTCATAACTTTCAATTCGTTTTTCAAATGCTTCTTCAGTCTCACCAGGTACCATGATATGAATGGCTTCAGGTTCGAAGTATAAACTTACTTTACTGCCAACCTCAGCTTTTTTAGTAGAATGAATCAGCCATTCATAGCCTTTTTTATCAACACAATTCATCTCATAGTGGACGCCCCTAAATAACATAGAATCGACAGTGACTTCAAATAACCCATGATTAGGCGGTTCCAAAGATATGTCTTCTGGACGAATGATGACATCGACTTGTTGTTGTGTAGGGATGCCTTTATCAATACAATTGAATACTTGTCCGTAAATATCTACCACAAAATCTTCAACCATTGTTCCTTTTACGATATTAGATTCTCCAATAAAGTCAGCAACAAATCGATTCACTGGTTCATCGTAAATATCTATAGGCGATCCAAATTGTTGTATTTTTCCATCTTTCATTACAAAAATATAATCACTCAATGCTAATGCTTCTTCTTGATCATGTGTGACAAATATAAAAGTAATACCTAACCTTGATTGTATATCCCTTAATTCATATTGCATCTCAGTTCTTAACTTTAAATCTAATGCAGACAACGATTCATCTAGAAGTAAAATCTCAGGCTCATTCACTATAGCCCGGGCGATTGCAATACGTTGTTTTGTCCACCACTCATGCCGTCAACCATTCTATTTTCAAACCCAGTTAATTTCACTAATTTTAAAGCTTCTTGCACTTTAGCCTTAATTACTTGTTTGCTTAGCTTTTTAATTTTTAAACCAAATGCGATATTATCAAAAACATTTAAGTGTGGGAATAACGCGTAATCTTGAAAAACAGTATTTACTTTTCTCTTGTTAGCAGGAATGTGATTAATCGTTTTACCTTGGTATATGATTTCACCACTATCAAATTGTTCAAAGCCTACGATAAGTTTAAGTATTGTAGTTTTCCCGTAACCAGAAGGCCCTAATAATGTGTAAAAATGACCAGAGTCGATATTCAAATCTATATCATTTAAAACTTGGGATTCTTCATAGGATTTACTAACGGATTGGAATGTTAATAAGGGGGTCATACTTTATCCTCCTATAAATATAATACTGTTGTAATAGCTATCATTTTTACGTACCTTGACACCATATTTTTTAATTTATGTATTTAGTTTGACTTGATTTAAATTATAATAAGTCTCTTTCTTCAGCATATCGATTATCACGCCTATCCAATAAAAATAACGCTTTGCCTTAGAGACAAAAATTCAATGTACCAGAATCAGAGGTACCAAAATTTTATATAAAGTATTAGGTTTCAAAGTAACTAATAGCGCCTCTGTTTAAAACCATTTGGTTGTGCGGCTTCAATTTAATTGATCATCTCTTCTCAAGTTTTTCATAATGAATTTTATACCTCTTTTATGTCTCACTTTTTAAACACTAGGTTTTTAAAATTTTAGTATGTATTGTACTAAAACTTATAATATATTAAAAAATTTTTCCATATTGGTAGTGCACATTCACTTTCAATACTGAAAAACGTTTGATAAATTAAATTTTCTACGATTTTTTCTTGAACGCACTGTTTTACCCTTCTTAGACTTTTGAGTTTTCCCTTATATTCTTAATGACAAATCAATTAATTTATTCATATTTATTATCGTTTACAATCTATTTTGACACACACACTTTAAATTACTTCAAAAAAGGCTATACTTTATTTACTTTTATTAAACGTTTTTTAGCGCTTAATAAAAATATCAAAGTATAGCCTGTATGACAACAATTATTTTTCTTTTGAACTGAAATATTTTTGGTTAGGCGATGTTTGAACGGACTTTACTGCTTGATAACTATTATAACCACTTTGTTTTTCAAATGTTTTTAAAATTTGTTTTTCTTCAGCCTTGCTTGGGACAATATTTTTAAATT
The DNA here is from genome assembly GCF_017891975.1 of Staphylococcus sp. GDY8P131P. Lineage (NCBI taxonomy): Bacteria > Bacillati > Bacillota > Bacilli > Caryophanales > Staphylococcaceae > Staphylococcus > Staphylococcus sp. GDY8P131P. Next base: position 40,645 of record NZ_JAESKF010000004.1, on the reverse strand, counting down.
GCTGATAACGATTTAAAAGGTCTTCGCCTTCAACTTGCGATTCGTAATACTTCTCTATTGCATTAAAAAAATCCACCACCTGCAACATTTCTTCCTTAGACCAATCAAGGTCTAAGGGGTATGAATACTCCATATACTAACCCACCTTTATGTTACCTATTATATGCCGAATTTTTAAGATTTAATTTAAAAAAGGACGGAACAGAAACCAAATTTAAGAAATTGATTTCATATGCCCGCCCCTACAAAGATGCTATATTGCTTAAAAGTGCACATTAAATTATTTAAAATGAATCATCTACTATGATATGCCGATTTCTAAATAAGTTGAAATGGAAACAATTAATCACTAGCACTTTGTCTTTTATATAAAAATTGCTTTAATTACATAGTATGAACTGGTAATCCTAAAGCTTTCTCAGCAGCTTCCATAGACATTTCACCTAATGTTGGGTGCGCATGTACAGTTAATGCTAAGTCTTCTGCGTTCATACCAGCTTCAATTGCTAAACCTAACTCAGAGATAATATCAGAAGCGCCAGTACCAACTACTTGAGCACCTACTAATGTATTATCTTCTTTAAGTGTTATTAATTTAACAAAACCGGTTGTGTCATCTAATGATAATGCACGGCCGTTAGCTGCATAAGGGAATTTAGAAGCAGTAACTTCTAATCCTTCTTCTTTAGCTTGTGCTTCAGTATAACCTACTTGTGCAAGTTCTGGTTCAGTGAAACATACAGCTGGCATACCGATGTAATCAACTTCAGATGCTTCACCGGAAATAACTTCAGCAGCTACTTTCGCTTCATAACTAGCTTTATGTGCTAATGGTAATCCAGGAACGATATCACCAATTGCAAAGATATTTTCAGCAGAAGTACGGCTTTGTTTATCTACTTCTAATAATCCACGATCAGCAAATTTAAGACCAATTTCTTCTAAACCTAACTCATCAGTGTTTGGACGACGACCAACAGTTACCAGTACATAGTCTGCATCGATTGTTTGTTCTTCGCCTTTAACTTCATATGTTACTTTAACGCCATCGTCAGTTTCTTCAGCAGATTTTGCCATCGCTTCAGTTACAATTTCAACGCCTTTTTCTTTCATACCTTTTTTAACAGGTTGCGTCATTTGTTTTTCAAAGCCACCTAGTATGTCTTTTGCACCTTCTAAAATCGTAACTTCTGAACCAAAGTTAGCAAAAGCAGTACCTAATTCAGAACCAATATAACCGCCACCAACGACAACTAATTTACCAGGAACTTCTTGTAAATTTAAAGCGCCAGTTGAATCGATTACGCGGTTACCGAATTTGAAGTTAGGGATTTCAATTGGTCTAGAACCAGTTGCAATAATCGCGTTTTTAAAGTTATAAGTTTGAGCACTTTTTTCGTCCATAACGCGTAAGCTGTTATTATCTACAAAATAAGCTTCACCTTTAACGATTTCTACTTTATTACCTTTTAATAGTCCTTCAACACCACCAGTTAATTTTTTAACAACTGATTGCTTGAATTCTTGAACTTTATCAAATTTAAGTGAAACACTTTCAGCAATAACACCTAAATCTTCAGAGTTTTGAGTTTCATTATAACGGTGAGATGCATGTAATAATGCTTTTGATGGGATACAACCAACGTTAAGACATACGCCACCTAATTCGCCTTTTTCAACGATTGTTACTTTCTGACCTAATTGAGCTGCGCGAATTGCTGCAACATATCCTCCAGGTCCGGCTCCGATTACAATAGTATCTGTTTCAATTGGGAAATCTCCAACTACCATGTTTTACCCCTCCATTAATAATAATTCTGGATTATTTAATAAACGTTTGATATGGTTCATAGCATTTTGTCCAGTCGCACCATCAATTTGTCTATGGTCAAAGCTTAATGATAATGATAATACTGGAGCAGCTATAATTTCTCCGTCTTTAACAATAGGTTTTTGGGCAATACGACCAATACCTAAGATAGCAACTTCTGGGTGATTTATAACAGGAGTGAACCATTGACCACCAGCTGAACCAATATTACTAATTGTACAAGTCGCATCTTTCATTTCATCTGAAGTCAATTTACCATCACGTGCTTTCACAGCTAATTCATTAATTTCATCTGAAATTTGGAACATAGATTTACGGTCAGCATGTTTAACAACAGGTACTAATAAGCCTCTGTCAGTATCAGCTGCAATACCGATATTCCAATAATGTTTTTGTACAATTTCGCCAGCTTCTTCATTGAATTCTGTGTTAAGTGCTGGGTATTTTTTAAGTGCAGAAACAAGTGCTTTCACTACATATGGTAAGAAAGTTAATTTAGTACCTTGCTCAGCCGCAACTTCTTTGAATTTTTTACGGTGATCCCATAATTCTTGAACATCGATTTCATCCATTAAAGTCACGTGAGGCGCAGTGTGTTTAGAATTAACCATTGCTTTAGCAATTGCTTTACGCATTGCAGGAATTTTTTCAGTTGTTTCTGGGAATTCTCCTTCAGTAGCAACTGGTGCTGATTGTGCAGAACTAGCTGTAGTTTCTTCAGTAGCTTCTGATGTACTTTCAGCTGAAGCTGTACTTGTCTCTCCATTTAAGTACGCATCAATGTCTTCTTTAGTTGTGCGACCATTTTTACCAGAAGCTACAACTGCTTTAATATTAACACCATTTTCACGTGCATATTTACGTACTGAAGGCATTGCTTTAACGCGTTTATTTTCATCTACATCTTCATCATTTGATGATTGAGCAGGTGCTTCAGTTTTTTCTTCTTTTTCAGATTCTGATTCGCTTGCAGATTCATCACTGTCGCTACCTTTAAATTCCATATCTTCTGCATCAGGCGCGTCGATTTTAACGATTGTGTCACCCACAACTGCTACAGTACCTTCATCTACTAGTACTTCTTCAATTGTTCCTGAAACAGGTGATGGGATTTCTACTACTGATTTGTCATTTTGTACTTCAGCTAAAACATCATCTTCTTCGATGTTATCTCCAGCTTTAACAAACCATTTTACAATTTCACCTTCGTGGATACCTTCACCAATATCGGGTAGTTTAAATTCAAATGCCACGTTATTATCCTCCTAAAAAGTTCATATTTAGTCACAAATGATAAAATGAGAGTTGAATTTATTATTCACTATCTCATGCTTTCTTTTAATAAAAACAAATGAAGTTGGGATAACATTGTGACAGATATCCCAAACTTTTTTATTTATAAATTAGAATTCTAATGTTGCTTTTGCTTTTTCAATGATATCATTTTTGTTTGGTAACCAAACGTTTTCAGCTTGAGTAAACGGATAAACCGTATCAGCAGCTGCTACACGCGCAATTGGTGCCTCTAATGAAAGAATAGCACGTTCAGCTAATTCTGAAGCAACTGTTGCACCAACACCAGCTTGACGTTGCGCTTCTTGAACAACAACTGCGCGACCAGTTTTCTCAACTGAAGCAACAAGCGTTTCTATATCAATAGGTTGCACCGTACGTAAATCGATAACTTCTACTGAATAGCCTTCTTTTTCTAATTCTTCTGCAGCTTTTAATGATTCTTGTACCATTGCACCATAAGCGATTAAAGTAAGATCATTACCTTCTTGTTTAACGTTAGCTTTGCCGATTTCAACTGTATATTCTTCCTCTGGGACTTCTTCACGGAATGAACGATATAATTTCATATGTTCTAAATATACAACTGGATCGTTACTTCTAATTGCAGAAATTAATAAACCTTTAGCGTCATAAGGGTTAGATGGAATAACTACATTTAAACCTGGTGATTGAGCTAAAATACCTTCTAAATTATCTGCGTGTAATTCTGGTGTATGCACGCCGCCACCAAATGGCGCACGAATTGTTACTGGTGCTTGTTTTGAGTTACCAGAACGGAAACGTGTACGTGCGATTTGACCTGCAACAGAGTCAAATGCTTCAAATACGAATCCTAAGAATTGGATTTCCATAACTGGACGATAGCCTTGTGTAGTTAAACCTAAAGCTAAACCACCGATTCCAGATTCTGCTAACGGTGTATCAAACACACGGTCTTCACCGAATTCTTTTTGTAATCCTTCAGTTACACGGAATACACCACCGTTAACGCCGACGTCTTCACCGAAAAGTAAGACATTTTCATCATTTTGTAATTCGGTTTTAAGCGCGTTATTAATCGCTTGAACCATTGTCATTTGTGCCATCGGTTACTTCGACTCCTTCTCTTTATAGATTTCATATTGTTCTGCTAAATGTTGAGGCATTGCTTCATACATATTTTCCATCAAGTCTGTAACTTTTTGTTTTTCTGTATTGTCCGCTTCTTTAATAGCAGTTTTAATTTCAGCTTTCGCACGATCGATTACTTCGTTTTCTTTCTCTTCAGTCCATAGACCTTTACCTTCAAGATATTTTCTGAAACGAACTAATGGATCTTTTTTCTCCCATTCAGAATCTTCATCTGAAGTTCTATATTTCGTTGGGTCGTCACCAGCCATTGTATGCGGGCCATAACGATAAGTGATTGTTTCAATTAGCGTTGGTCCCTCACCGTTCACAGCACGGTCACGCGCTTCTTTAGTTGCTTGATACACTGCTAATGCATCCATACCGTCCACTTGGAGTCCTGGAATACCAACTGAAATCGCTTTTTGTGCTAAAGTTTCAGCAGCTGTTTGTTTACTACGTGGTGTAGAAATCGCATAGTTATTGTTTTGGATTACAAAGATTGCAGGCGCTTTGTAAGCAGAAGCAAAGTTGATACCTTCATAGAAATCACCTTGTGACGAACCACCATCACCAGTGTATGTGATTGCTACAGCTTGCTTGCCGCGTTTTTTAAGTCCTAGTGCAACACCAGCCGTTTGTACATATTGAGCACCGATAATAATTTGTGGGCTTAATGCATTAACACCTTCAGGCATTCTATTCCCTTTAAAGTGACCTCTAGAGAATAGGAACGCTTCAGTTAATGGTAAACCTTGCCAAATTAATTGTGGTACATCACGATAACCTGGTAAGATAAAGTCTTCTTGTTCTAAAGCATATTGAGAAGCTAATTGAGAAGCTTCTTGTCCAGCTGTAGGAGCATAGAAACCTAATCTACCTTGTCTATTTAGTGAAATAGAACGTTGGTCAAGGATACGTGTCCAAACCATTCTTTCCATTAATTCTACTAATTGCTCGTCTGATAAATCTGGTACTAGATCTTTATTAACGACATTACCGTCTTCATCCAAAATTTGGATCATTTCAAATTGAGATTCAGTATCTTTCAATACTTTCTCTGCATCGAATTGGGCTTTCAATTTCGGAGCCATTCAATTCACCATACCTTTCCCGTATAATAGAAATTCATTTTATCCTTTCATATTGTACCACAAAACTATTCCGCTGTTAAACAAATAAGAAAAGTTCTGTAGTACTATAAACCGGTACAGTTTTTAATCTGTACTACTAATTTTCGTCATGCTGTACTACCTGTATTTTTGAAATATGGGTTGTAATATCCCTTAAAAATGTAAGCGCCCTCATTTATTATGCTATAGTTAAATAAGCAAAATTTCAAATTTATAGCACTATAGATTTAATTTAAATTATCTACGTCCTGTTTTTCTTTATTTACTTTTTCCATTGCGTCTTTGTATTTATTAAATGATTTATCCATATCTTTATATGATTTGGATACTGCTTCCGTTTTTTGATTCATTTCTTCTTGATTTGCTTGGTCTCCAGCCCCATATTCAAATAAATCTTTTTCTTTGCTCATAATGTTTTTATATGACTTAGCATAATCGTCGTGTGCTTTATATTTATCCTTTAATGCATCATTTAATTCTTTCACTTCTTTTTTCTTATCTTTATCACTGATATTATCTAAATGCTTTTGTGCCTTTTTAAATTCTTTTTCTGAATTATCTAAAGCTTGTTCTTCTTTTTCAAATGCTTCTTGTCTATCTTTAACGTTACCTACAATTTTTTGAGAAGTTTCTTTCGCCTCTTGTTGATCTTTTCCATTTATTTCTTCAACTAATTTTTGTTTTTCTTGTTCAAGATCGTTAAGTTTTTTTCCTACAGAAGAAACTGGTTTTTCTTTATCAAAAGCTTGTTGTATTTTTTCGTTGTAATCTTTTATTTCGTCTTTATCAGTTGTACATCCAGCTACAAGTACTGTTGAAGCAAGTAATGCACCTATACCGAGTTTTAATTTCATTTTTGAGTAATCCTCCTTTTCCGTGTGTTATATTATATAATGAATTTTAATAAATCAAATTTATCACTGTATTTCAACTAGTAATCTTTGGTATATTTTATATTAAGGAAGGTGTATGAACAAATGTTAACAATGAAAGATATTATTCGCGATGGTCACCCTACACTTCGTGAAAAAGCTAAAGAAGTCGAAGTTCCTTTATCAAATGAAGATAAAGAAACCTTAAAATCTATGAGAGAATTTCTAATCAATAGTCAAGATGAAGAAACAGCTAATAAATATGGTTTACGTTCTGGCGTCGGGTTAGCAGCACCACAAATTAATGTATCTAAAAAAATGATTGCTGTGTATTTACCTGATGACGGAGAAGGTAAAAATTATGACTTAATGTTAGTAAACCCTAAAATCATGAGCCACAGTATTCAAGAAGCATACTTACCAACTGGAGAAGGTTGCTTAAGTGTAGATGAAAACATCCCCGGGCTCGTTCATCGTAAATTTAGAATCACAGTTAAAGCTAAAGATATAGACGGCAATGATATAAAATTACGTTTAAAAGGCTATCCAGCTGTTGTCGTACAACACGAAATTGACCATATTAATGGTATCATGTTTTATGATCATATTGACCCCAATCATCCGCTGCAACCACATGAAGATGCAGTAGAAGTATAAAAAAGAACTGTTAGTAAATGTGTTAATCCACATGCTTACTAACAGTTTTTTTACATAAAGTCGTCTCTTCTCTCATGAAATGAAATATTTAATGCTGTTAATTCTTTTTTCAATGTATTCAGTTCTTGAATATCAATGAATTCAGGGTCATGGTTATGTTTTAGATAATTTTGGTCTTCATTTACTGTATCGATAATTTCATTATAATTAAAAAACATAATAACTTGTTCTGCACGCACTTCAAATGTAATATCTTGAAATACTTTGTCAGTTCGTTGTTTCTCATTCTTGATATCTTCTAAAATACGTTTTACTTTGTCCATAGCAATCACCTTCACCTAATATCTATGTTTCTTTCTATATTAAACACTTTGCAATTATGTATCACCCTTTCATCATAATTAATTTTCACCATTGACTCAAGCTTTATGATAGATAGCTTTTAAATTTAAATACATCTAATTAAAACGACTTTCTTGGACTTCGTATTAACTTAATTACTTTATGTAATATAATAAGTACCCTTAAAATAAAACTGCTTTATTTATTCGACTACATCATGTAAAATGAGAAATAACTGAAAACATACAAAATAGTGAAATTTGTATTTTTCTAATCGAACGAATTTAAAATGACCCTAGAAACATACTGGGCGTATGCTCGTATGTTCTCTTTATATATATGAACGTAGTTTCAATTCACTGTTTTGAGTGACTTTATTTTTATTTAATATTAAGAAACTCACAAAAAATATACAATCCAGGGTTTATATAAATAATTTAAACAAAAACTTAGGAGGAAATAGATATAATGGCAGTATATAAAGTATTTTTTCAACATAACAAAGATGAAGTAGTTGTAAGAGAACACACACAAACGATTTATGTTGAAGCACAATCAGAAGAACAAGTAAGAAGATATTTGAAAGATCGTAATTACAATATCGAGTTTATCACTAAACTTGAGGGCGCACATTTAGAATACGAAAAACAATCAGATCACTTTAATGTGGAGCAAGCAGAATAATGAAACAAATTCACAAAAATGAAGTTGCGGTTTATGCTCTCGGTGGCTTGGGTGAAATAGGTAAAAACACTTACGCTGTAGAGTATCAGGATGAAATCGTAATCATTGATGCAGGTATTAAATTCCCTGATGATAACTTATTAGGTATTGATTATGTTATCCCTGATATTACTTATTTAGAACAAAACCAAGATAAAATTGTCGGACTGTTTATCACTCATGGCCACGAAGACCATATAGGTGGTGTGCCCTACCTATTAAAACAAATTAATGTACCTATATATGGTGGACCATTAGCTTTAGGCTTAATTAGAAATAAACTGGAAGAACATCATTTGTTAAGAACCACTGAACTTATTGAAATTGAAGAGAGCAGTGTTATTAAATCTAAACATTTTGAAGTTTCTTTCTATCTAACAACGCATAGTATCCCGGAATCGTATGGTGTGATTGTTAACACACCAGAAGGTAATATCGTTCATACTGGTGACTTCAAATTTGATTTTACTCCCGTTGGAGAGCCTGCTAATATGGCGAAAATGGCAAAACTTGGAGAAGAAGGTGTGCTTTGCTTACTTTCAGATTCCACAAATTCACTCGTTCCAGATTTCACATTAAGTGAACGTGAAGTTGGTCAGAACGTTGAAAAAATATTCCGTAATTGTAGTGGTAGAATCATATTTGCTACTTTTGCGTCAAATATTTATCGTGTTCAACAAGCCGTCGAAGCTGCAATTAAATACAATCGTAAAATTGTGACATTTGGGCGTTCAATGGAAAATAATATCAAAATTGGTATGGAGTTAGGCTATATCAAAGCGCCACCTGAAACATTTATCGAACCTAATAAAATTAATAGTGTACCTAAACACGAGCTACTCATTCTATGTACAGGTTCACAAGGTGAACCAATGGCTGCGTTATCAAGAATTGCTAATGGAACACATAAGCAAATTAAAATTATTCCTGAAGATACAGTGGTGTTTAGTTCTTCACCTATTCCAGGTAATACCAAAAGTATCAACCGCACGATAAACGCATTGTATCGTGCTGGTGCTGAAGTTATTCATAATAAGGTATCAAACATTCACACATCTGGTCACGGATCTAAAGGCGATCAACAACTTATGTTACGTTTATTACGTCCAAAATTCTTCCTTCCCATTCATGGTGAGTACCGTATGTTAAAAGCGCATGGTCAATCAGGTATAGAATGTGGCGTTGACCCAGACAATGTGTTTATCTTTGATATTGGAGATGTATTAGCTTTAACGCACAACTCTGCTAGGAAAGCTGGAAGAATCCCTTCTGGAAATGTCTTAGTAGATGGTAGTGGTATTGGAGATATCGGAAATGTGGTTATCCGCGATCGTAAATTATTGTCTGAAGAAGGTTTAGTCATCGTAGTTGTTAGCATAGACTTTAAGACAAATAAACTTTTATCTGGTCCGGATATTATCTCTCGTGGTTTTGTTTATATGCGCGAATCTGGACAATTAATTTATGATGCGCAACGAAAAATAAAAACAGATGTCATTACTAAATTAAACCAAAATCCAGAAATTCAGTGGCATCAAATTAAGTCATCTATTATAGAGACATTACAACCGTATTTATTTGAAAAAACGGCTCGTAAACCTATGATTCTACCCGTAATCATGAAGGTAAACGAAGGTAATTCACCCTCTTCAACTAAAAAAACACAAAATAAACCTAACAATAAAAAGGATAAATCAAAAAAGAACAACACGAAACCTCAAAATAAACATACAAATCCTAAACCGAACAACAAAGATAATAAAAAGCCAAATCAGAAATCAAAATCAAAAAAAGATGATAACAAAGCCAATCAATCAACTGAGTCAAATTAAAATAAAAGCACACGGTTAAGTATAACTTAACCGTGTGCTTTTATTTTGTTTACTATAATGTTATGAAAATAGGCTGAGACGTATTTAAGTCTCAACCTTTAATATACTTAGGTGCATTTATTATCTAACGACCTTCTTCTCAAAACGATTTAAATCATTATCATGGCCAATCATAATTAAAATATCGCCAATTTCAATATTGATATGGGGATCTGGTGAAACAATAATTTCTCTTCCTCTTTTCACAGCTATGATACTTATCCCATATTGTGCTCGAATATCTAATTCAATAATCGTTTGACCTGCCATTTTTTCACTGACTTTAATTTCAACAATAGAATGTTCATCTGCTAACTCTAAATAATCTAAAACGCTCGCACTTGCTACATTATGCGCAATTCTTCTTCCCATATCTCTTTCTGGATGAACGACTGTATCTGCACCTATTTTATTTAAAATTTTAGCATGATAATCATTTTGAGCTTTAGCAGTTACTTTTTTAACACCTAATTCTTTTAAAATTAAAGTGGTTAACGTGCTTGACTGGATATTTTCACCAATAGCTACAATAACATGGTCAAAATTTCTAATACCTAAACTTTTCATTACTGCTTCATCTGTTGTGTCAGCAATTACAGCGTGTGTAGCAATATCACTATATTCATTCACGCGTGCTTCATTCATATCAATTGCCATAACATCCATATCTAAAGCATTCAATTCTCTGACAATACTGCCGCCAAAACGGCCTAAACCTATAACCACATATTCTTTGTCCATATGCGTCCTCCAAACAGTAAGATAATTGAAATGTATCAAATCTAAATAATTTAAACAATTATCATTACAGCACTTTAATATATGAGTTTATTTTTTACCTTTGACATATTCTTTATCAAAAACAAACAATCTCAATAATAATATTAGCGATGGAATAAGTAAAAGTAAACCTAAAATAAATGCAATAATCAAAGCAATTGCCATACTACTATTAACCACGTGTTCATCTATACGTATATAAGGATATAAGATATATGGTAATTTACTTACACCATATCCAAAGAACGCAAAGCCCATTTGTAAAATAACTAATATAAATGCGATACCGTGCCATTTTTTCATTAAAGTAAGCAACATGGCACCTGCAAAACAAATGAAGCTAAGTGCAAACATCCACCAATAATCAAATACTGCCGTATAGAAATGGGTCTCGTTTTGTATTCTTAATGATAAAAAGACAAATAATGAAATGGCTATCATAGGAGGCCCCCAGAATAAGAACCAATATCTCAACAAACTATATGCTGGTTTATCATTTGCTTTCGAAGCGTAGTATGTTAAAAATCCAGACGAAATATAGAGCACTGATATAATTGCTAAAAATACTACTGACCATGAATATGGACTTAAGAGTAACTCAAACCAATTTAAATCTAAATTGTTGTTTGATCCAGTGATATATCCCCCTTCTGAAATTGTTAACGTAGTAGCTAAAGCAGCCGGTATAAATAACCCAGCTAGACCATACATTGCTAACCAAGGTAATTTTGTATCTGGCCCATAATTTTCAAAAGCATAGAATCCACCTCTAATTGACAATAATACAAGTGCAATTGAAGCAGGTACTAACAATACTGTACCGAAATATTTAGCTGAGTCTGGAAAAAATCCAACCATACCTACGAAAAAGAAAACAAAGAAAACGTTAGTTACTTCCCAAACAGGGTTAAGGTAACGTGCAATTAAATGATTAATTTTTTTATCTTGCTTTGTTATTTTCGCATGTAATGTAAAGAAACCAGCACCAAAATCAATTGAGGCAACAATAATATAACAAAATAAGAATATCCATAAAACTGCGATCCCTATATATGCGAATACCATTATGCATCACCTCTTTCTGATGAATGTTCTTCAAACTCTTTATAGGCTGGTTTATTCTTAAACATTCTTAATAATACATACGAAGAAGTTACAATCAATATGAGATATAATATACCAAATAATACTGTCACGAGTGTTATGCCGCCTGCTTGTGTTGCAGCGTCAGCTACTTTTAGATAACCACGCACAATCCATGGTTGACGTCCTTGTTCTGTCAGGAACCAGCCAAACTCTATAGCAAGCATAGCTGCTGGCCCAGTTAGTAAGGCACCATATAACATTGGTTTGGAATAAGTGAATCTCCGTAATTTTTTAAAGCATAGCGTTAATATAAATGCTGCTGAAATAATTAAACAGAAGACACCCATAGAAACCATTAAATCAAAGTAGTAGTGTACGATCATTGGCGGATGTAATTCTTCTGGAAAATCATTTAATCCTTTAACTTCAGTATTTACGTTATTATCTGCTAAGAAACTGAGTATACTTGGTAACTTAATTGCACCGGAAACTTCTTGAGTTTCTTCGTCTAAAGTTCCAAAAAGCACTAAATTAGCATTTGATTCTGTATCAAAATGCCATTCATATGCAGCTAACTTCTCTGGTTGTTCTTGATGTAAAAACTTAGCTGATAAATCACCGGCTAGCATAGAACCTAAAGTAAAGACGATTCCAAGAATCATTGTTAGTTTTAATGCTTTTTTATGATATTCTGTGTCTTTTTTAAATTTATTTTTCATTAACTTAAATGCAGCAATCGCAGCTAATACAAATGCCATTGTCATAAATGCAGTAGCTACAACGTGAAATGATCTTACAAAAAATGAATCATTAAACATTGCTACCCAAGGTTCAACATTAATCATTTTTCCCTTACTCATTTCAAAACCAGCTGGCGTATTCATAAATGAATTGACTGCAGTAATAAAGAATGCGGAGAAAGAACCTCCAATAATGACTGGTATGCTAATTAAAAAATGTGTCCATTTACTTTTAAATCTATCCCAAGTATATAAATAAATACTTAAGAAAATTGCTTCAAAGAAGAATGCAAATGTTTCCATAAATAATGGCAACGCGATTACATGACCACCCATTTGCATAAATGTTGGCCATAATAGGGATAACTGTAATCCTATGATTGTACCAGTCACAACCCCTACAGCAACTGTAATCGTATAACCTTTAGACCATCTTTTAGCTAATGTTATATAGTGAGGATCATTCTTCTTAATCCCCAAAAATTCAGCAATAGCAAACATTAATGGCACGCCTACACCAATTGTTGCAAATATGATATGAACTGCAAGTGTCATTGCAGTTAGAAAACGCGCTAATTCAACTGAATCCATAATATCACCTTTTTTAATTATTTGTGACAAAAATCACAACGTCTATTCATTATAACTAGAATATCTATGATTTAAAATTAGTTAAACTCAAATTTAAGTGACAAATTAATGACCAATTGCATGTAATTTTAATAACTTGAATTATTATTAAAAGTAATTTATATTAAAGTAACTTAATTATCGAAAGGATTGATGATCAATGAACGATGTTATTATTTACACACAGAATGATTGCCCACCTTGTACTTTTATCAAAAACTATTTATCAGATAAAGGCATTACTTACACAGAGAAAAATATTGCTCATTCACAATTTCGAAATGAAATGATAGATTACGATGCATTTGCAACACCATTTATTTTATTAAATAATGAACCAATGTATCAAATTGATATGGATAAAATTAACCACTCATTAAATATAGAGGTATAATATCAGGATTTTAACTGATTGAAAGCAAAACAAAGCCAAGTGCCCCATTGACGTTACACACTATATCAATATGTGATTAATCGAACCAGGAACCAGCAAAAGCAAATCTTATTGCTAACCAATGACATTATTTTAGTTTAATGTATATATTCAATCTAACACTAAAACAAATAAATAAACATTTTTTTACTCAAAAGATGTTTATTTACTATGAATTAAAAAAGTTTAAGACACCCATACTGTTTTGACTTCTACTAGCATATCAGCAATAACTAACTCTCATGAGAACATGAACTCCCTTTTTAAGCATAGTTTCTTAACTCATTGATTTAATAGTACTTACGCATGGGCTTTAGTCATGTAAGCCATTCAATCCTCTTTGACAAAAAGCCTAAAAAAAGAGACCCATTTGGGTCTCTCATAGCCTTTAAAAATGACTTCTTAATTGCTATTTATCTATTTATGAAGACAAACCATTTTAGCCAGAGCGAGATTACGAAAACATTTTAAGAAACGTAGTTTCTCTCCCGCTTTTTTTATTATTTAGTATACTCGCTTACCAATGCTTGTACTTCTTCAGAAGTAGCACAGTTAATTGCGCTTTGTGCTAGTTCTTCCATTTCATTTTTGCTCAAACCTTTAATTTGACGACGTGCTTTAAGAATCGATGTAGCACTCATAGAGAATTCATCTAAACCTAAACCTAGTAATAATGGGATAGCAGTTTCGTCTCCAGCCATTTCTCCACACATACCAGTCCATTTACCTTCTTTATGAGAAGCTTCAATAACTTGTTGCACTAAACGTAATATTGCAGGATTGTATGGTTGATACAAGTATGATACGCGTTCTGACATACGGTCAGCTGCCATTGTATATTGAATTAAATCATTAGTTCCAATGCTGAAGAAATCTACTTCTTTAGCGAAAACATCTGCCAATGCAGCAGTTGAAGGGATTTCTACCATGATACCAACTTCGATATCATCTGAAACCTCAATACCTTCATTTGTTAAATTTTCTTTTTCTTCTAATAATAATGCTTTAGCATCACGGAATTCTTTAATCGTAGCAACCATTGGGAACATAATACTTAATTTACCGTAAGTTGATGCACGTAATAACGCACGTAGTTGCGGTCTAAATATTTCGGGTTGATCTAGGCACAAACGTATTGCACGGTAACCTAAGAATGGATTCATTTCTTCAGGTAAGTTTAAATATGGTAACTCTTTATCGCCGCCGATATCTAAAGTACGTACAACAACGCGTTTATCTTCCATAGTTTCTAGAACTTTTTTATAAGCTTCAAATTGTTCATCTTCAGTTGGCATTTCATCTCTGCCCATGTATAAGAATTCAGTACGGTATAGTCCGACACCTTCAGCGCCATTCTCAATAACACCTTTTAAATCATTTGGTGTACCAATGTTGGCAGCTAATTCAGCATGTTCTCCATCCACTGTTGTTGTTTCTTCATCACGTAATTTCTGAAGTTCTTTTTTATCTTCAAAGAAACGTTCCCGTTTATTTTGGTATGCAATCACTTCATCTTCTGTAGGATCTATAATTACCTCGCCAGTCAAACCGTCAACAATAATCATATCACCTTGTTTAACTTCTTGTGTAATTGATTTTGTACCTACTACTGCAGCAATTTCAAGTGAGCGGCTCATAATCGCTGAGTGAGAAGTTCTTCCACCAATATTTGTAACAAAGCCTTGTACAAACGCCTTGTTTAATTGAGCCGTGTCTGAAGGTGTTAAATCGTTTCCAATTATAACAACGCTTTCATCAATCATACTCGGATTGGGCAATTCCACACCTAAAATGTGCGCTAATACACGCTTAGATACATCACGAATATCTGCAGCGCGTTCTTTCATGTATTCATTATCCATCGATTCAAAGATGGTAATGAATTGTCCAGTTACATCCGAAAGTGCAGTTGGTGCGTTAACTTGTTCATTTTTTATTTTTTCTTCAATCGGTTGAATTAACTCAGGATCATCTAAAACTAATAAATGCGCATCGAAAATAGCTGCTTTATCAGCACCAAGATTTTCCTCAGCATTATTTCTAATTTTTGTTAATTCAACTTTAGATGTTTCAATAGCTTTTTGAAACTTAGCAATTTCTGCGTCGACATCTTTGACCTTTTCGCTGTTATATGAAAGGTCGGGTTCAACTAATAAATATGCTTTAGCAATAGCTACACCGTCTGATGCAGCAATACCATTAATGTAGTTAGACATATTATTTAGTTAATCCTTCTTTAGATAAGATATCTGTAATAGCTTCCATTGCGTCTGCTTCATCGCTACCATCAGCATAGATTGTGATTTCAGCATCTTTACCTACGCCTAAACTCATAACACCCATGATTGATTTCAAGTTAACTTTTTTACCGTTATATTCTAATTGAATATCTGAATCAAATTTTGATGCAGTTTGAACAAGCATTGTAGCTGGACGTGCATGAATCCCTGTTTCGTCAATAATTACATATGATTTTTGTTCCATAATATAATGTCTCCTTCGTATAGTTAGAATCGTTAGTTTATTATAAAACCTAGCATAGTTTTATATAATAACATTACCAAATTATATATATAAATTCAATTCGTTGCACCCATGACATGACAATAATCCGTGAATATTGTCTCTTTTTTGAAAACGCTACACTATCACATTAAAGATTTAGCAACTTTTTCACATTTCTCAATATGATCGTCCCCTATTTTTTTCATAAAATAATAACTAATAGAGGCAGAAATAGCCTGTCCAACAAGTGGAAACCATTTCGTTTGTTTAGCAGCCATACGCTTTGCAACATCTTTTATAACAACCTTTAAGATTGCATTAGATACTTTTCTACCAATGAATTGGCTGCCTTGAATGGCTGCCGATGCAAAAATGCGCTCTTTTACATCTTCTCTCATTGAATTAACTTGTTTATGATCTAAACCATAGATTTTATTAACGTCTTCAATTATATCTCTCATCAGCTTAATATCTACACCGAAATTCAAACCTGGTATGGGTACAACACTAACACTCGATGATAATACTGATTTTTTTCTAACAATTGCTTGAGCGCGTTCGCGGCGCTCTTCAAGTTCAATATGTGTAGTGGGTAAATTATTTTTATTTTTCACATCTTCAATGTTTAACACTTTATTTCCAACTTTTTGGGTCACACTATTTGTAATTTTATTTTTAATACTCATGATATTCACTCCTTGTAAATGCTAGTATATTAAAAACATTACCCTATTTTTAGTGATCTATTGTACATTTACAAAAATAGCTTTTAAATATTTTGATGGTTTGTAGTGAGGATGTGTTTTAAAATCTTTTGGTAAGCCCATTACTTCTAAAAATTCAAAATCAACTTCTGCACGGTTTAAAGTATCTTTAATAACTTTTTTAAAGGCTTTTAATGAAAATGTGCTGTTATTCGTACATAATAATAGCGTCCCGCCTGGCGAAAGTATTTCTAAGGCGCCTAATATTAATTTATCGTAATCTTTTAACACTGAAAAAGTTTTCTTTTTATTTCTAGCAAAGCTAGGTGGATCAATAACAATCGTGTCATAAATTAAATCATGACGTCGTGCGTAGTTAAAGTAATCAAATGTGTCCATAACAAAAATGTACTGTGTTTTTGGATCAATTGCATTCAATCCAAAATTTTCTTCTGTTAAAGATCGAGAACGGTTAGCTAAATCTACACTAGTAGTCACTTTTGCTTTTTCTGCTGAAACAACTGAAAAAGCACCTGTATAACTAAACATATTGAGTAAGTATCTATTATCTGCAAATTGATCTCTTAATTTCTTTCGTACTTCTTTTTGATCTAAGAATATACCTGTCATAGGTCCATCGTTTAAATCTACGTTATAAAAAGTATGGTTCTCTTCGATTACAATTGGAAATTCAGGTACTTCTCCATCAACAAAACCGCCCTCTATATGAGCGTCTTTAAAACGCATTTTTTCAAAAAGTGAAGTATATTTAAAAACATTCTTTAATGCATTTAAAATTTGGTAGCGATACTTATAAATGCCCTTAGAATACCACTGAATTAAAAAGTGGCCGTTATAATTATCTATAGTTAGCCCTCCAACGCCGTCACCTTCACCATTAAAAACTCTAAAAGCGTTAGTTCCTTCGATATTATAAAAATATGACCTTTCCTCTTTAGCTGTCTCAAAAAGACTTTCAAAAAAGCGGATATTAATTTCTTCGTCTTTATCATAACTTAATACCCAGCCAAGCCCTTTATGCTGTCTTCCTACATATGCAGTTGCAATAAATTGGTGTTTATCATTTACTAATAAGAACAAATCTCCTTCTTTTAAATGATCATGAGCAAAAACATCCTCATCATCAATCAGCGGGTAACCATTTAAATATTTCATTTCTTTACCTTTATTTAATGTGGCAGTTTTCATAAATATATGTCAGCCTTTCTAATGTTTTGTAATTAATGCTTTCTTATTCTATCATCTCAATAATTATAGTAACATCATTTATATTTAAATAAATATTAACTATATGCAATGCTTAATATAATGTATTACATGTAAACTTACCTCATTAGTTATTTAAAAATAATAAAAGTAAGACAAAAAATCGCGTTAATCGCGTTTTCACTCTATTTCTCTAGAAATTCCTTTGCTTCAGACTTGTAAAGATGGCTGAAAAGGCACGCAGGATTCAGGATGCTTGCATAGATGACTTGTTATAATCACAATTTTAATTCAATTCTTCACTATGCATACCGTAGAAGAACCTGAGATATTGATTAATATCTCAGGTTCCCTATTTAAAGTTATATTTTGTTTGTTAATCTCTTGAAGGTTCACGTAATTTAATAATAAATGATACTGTTACTGCAATTAACATAATTAATAATATTGGTGTAATGAAAATTGATAGTAATAGACCATGAACCATAATATTCATAAATTCTGTTACTAATTTGAAAAATAATAGACTTATCATAAATAACTGTAGATAATAGAATTTATTTCTCAAGAAGTTCGTTATAGTAGTTAATATATAGGCAATGATAATAAACATCAACAATAATAAAGTAATCCATTCGATTACATACTGTGTTTGAGAAATTTCCCAATTACCTGATACAAATAATGCGTTTCTATTATTAAATTCTATAATTGTAAAGAACAATAATACAACACCACAAAATATTTCTACATACGCCGATTTAACCCATTTTGGTATTTTCATCCAATTTGGAATATCATCTTCTTGAATATCAATAATATTCTTCCATTTTTCGATAAATTTATCTTTTTTATCTCTTAATTTTTGAATATCGACACTTCTACGGGTTTTGCGTGTGAACTCAGTTGTCTTATCTTGTAAATTTTTCAAATGTTCTTTTGTTTGGTTTGTAACTGTATCTTTGCTCGCTCTAGATAATTCAGGTTCTTCTTCACCTAATTCTTGTTTTGTCAACGGTAATGATCTTCTTAAAAATAAGAAGTTCCAAATTGACATTTGCCCTAGTAACCACATTAATATAAAGAATGTGTTTACACTTAATATATCTATTGGAATAATTTCATCACTGTCAATTCTTCCATATAACACAATTTGTGTAATTAAATAACTCATGCCGTAACTGAAAATAATAAGTAAATAGTGATATTTTCTGTGTTTTGGATTTAATTCATCTTTATACACGATATACCCAATGTGAATAACAAACGGGATGATAAAAATGATAGCAAAAAAGCTATAAACTTGTGTCATTAGAATTAACGTTATAATAAAGAAAAGAATACCTATAACTAAAAAGAAGATTGAAACATCATAATCATATTTCGTTGTTCTTAAAAGGGCAAACCCAATTAATATAACTGCAACACCAAATAAAATAATTAATATCGCACTTATAACAGGAAAATTCCCTATATAATTACTCATAACTCTTATGATTTCTGCAAAAAATGCATTTATAAAATCCCAAACATTATGAATATGTAATTCTATTTTACCCTTATCCTTTAAATCATGGACCATGGGTAAATTTATTAAAATGATGAGACCTGTGAAAAGCGAAACGATGCCTATTATATAACTATATAATATCTCAGCGTGTTTCTTAAAAAAAGACATACCATTCACCTCAAAGTTATTATATATTAACATTTTGTTCTTGTCTTTAATAAATCCATAAATAAGTCTATAGTATGATAGAAAAAAGTGGTATAGTCAACTTTCCACTAAATTTAAATTACTAAACAAATATTTTACAACCAAAGAATTAAAGTTTCATCTATACTTATTGTTTACGTTTCATTTCATGTGGTAAATAATAACTGTAAGTCATGTTTACTGTGAAGGAGTGTTAAATTATGAGTAAAGAAGAAGCAAATAAAAAAGCAGCTGAAAAAGCAAAAGAAGCTGAAGATAAATTAAAAGATAAAAAAGAAACTGCTGAAAATAATACTGAAGAAACAAAGAAAAACGTTCAGGACAGTTTAGATTAAAATTCGGTATAACGCTTTAAAAAATGTGTTGATTCAAAGATACAGAGGTTATATCGTTACTAAAGGTTGGACTTTCAATATAGACTTCTATTGAGACACTATATATGGCTAGGTTGTTGACTTCTTTCTACGATGAGGATTAGCAACCTAGTTTTTTATGTATTTTGTTTACCTATGGCTCAACTACTTCTATTAACTTTTGTAAAGAAATAAGAAACATATTTATACATATATAATTAGTGTGTATCAGTAGATAATTAAAACTAAAGTATAAAGTTTCGCTTCTTAATTCTGTTGAGTTAGTGATGCTTAGACGTGAAGATGAGCATACACTCACACGATGGTTTTACCCTTATCGTTCTTGTATATTTTCTAGTCATCTTTACCAGAGTTGAACAATGAAATCATTTTTGAAAATCTGGTTTCTGTTTTCTTCTTTATGATGAGCCTTATATGATATAATGCTTTTTATAAACAATATGAGTTCTATCCGGTTTAGGATAATGCAATATTTTCGAAATCGCAACGTCTATTTTGCACCTAATGACTTTAACATTCGTGAATCTTTAGTTTATTCTCGATACGTCTTGACATAAGTGGTGAAAAATCATACATTATAGTTAAATTTAAAATTAATATTCGCACTAGGGGTGTTTAGTGACTGAGATGAGGTATACCCTCAAACCCTTTGAACCTGATCTAGATTAAGCTAGCGTAGGAAAGTGTATTGCGATACAATATTTTTTGTATCCATATGCCTATGTTTAGCGCGCAACTTCTAGAAGGTTGTGCGTTTTTTTTGGAGGAGAATTTATGTCAAAAGGTTTAAAGCTATCAGAAATTTTAGTAACTGTACTTATAGCAGTTGTCTTTGCGCTTATTTATAATATATGGACTTTAGTTTATAAAGCTGTGCAGGTTTCAGGTCTTCATCTTGAAGAGCTCACATATGGCGCCTGGTTTATGGCAGCTATTGTGGCTTATTTAATTATACCGAAAGCTGGGATTGCTTTATTAGCTGAATTTGCTGCAGGCGCTGGAGAGACGATTGTTATGGGTAGATTTGATATTCCCACAATGGTATATGCGTTGCTTCAAGGATTAGCATGTGAAGTTATTTTCGCTATTTTTAGATATAAATCACGTTCTGCTATGGTAGCAATATTAGCAGGCCTTTTAGCCTCTATCTCTACACTTCCACTTGATTTTGCATATGGATATTTAGGAGAAATTGTTGGGTGGAATTTAACACTATATATCGCCTTTCGTTTAATTAGTGGTATTGTAGTTGCTGGATTATTATCTTATTATATCGTAAAAATATTAGATCAAACCGGTGTAACTAAATTATTTAGACCTGCAACCCAAAAAGATTATGACAATTTATAAGGAGCATGAAAGTTGATAGGAATTGAAAATCTACGATTAAAATACCCAAATGGGATTAAGAAAATATTCGACCATTTTTCACTAAATATACAAGATAAAGAAAAGCTACTTATACTTGGTCCATCTGGTTCAGGCAAAAGCACCCTACTTAATGTTTTAAGTGGTATTGTGCCGAATCTAATCGACTTACCCATGAAATACGATAAATTAGAAATTGATAGTAATTGCGGAGTTATTTTTCAAGACCCTGATAGTCAGTTTTGTATGCCAAAAGTATATGAAGAACTCGCTTTTGTTCTAGAAAACTTGCAAACACCTCGTCAAGAAATGGATGCGCTGATCGAATCAGCACTTGACTCTGTTGGTCTGAGTGTCAACAAAAATCAATATATCAACAATTTAAGTGGTGGCATGAAACAAAAGTTAGCTATTGCAGAAACATTACTTCAACAAGCAGATACACTCTTTTTAGATGAGCCTACTGCAATGTTAGATGTAGAAGCAACTGTTGAGTTATGGGATAAAATTAAATCGTTGTGGCAAAACCAAACAGTTATCATAGTAGAACATAAAGTAGAACATATATGGCAACACATAGATCGTGTCATATTATTAAATTATGATGGAGACATCGTAGCTGACGCGATGCCAGCTGAAATACTTAACAACTACGAACATCTATTATCTGAGTATGGCGTATGGCATCCTAAGGCATGGGATAGAGCACCCAAACCAATCGAGCTCGATCACAACCCAGAAACAAATAATAAGATATTCACTTTTGAAAAAGGCATCATTAAAAGAAGAAAACAATCACTTATCAATATTCCTAAGCTTGAGATTACGCAAGGAGAATGGATTACCATCACTGGTCCAAATGGTACAGGTAAAACATCACTATTAGAATCAATGATGCAACTAATTAAATATGATGGTAATATGTTTTTCAATCACAAAAAGCTCACTAAAATTAAAGACGCTTCCAAAAATATGTACTTAGTATATCAAAATCCAGAGCAACAATTTATTACACATTCAGTTTTTCAAGAAATTTTAATTCAAAACAAATCAAATTATCGTTCAAAAGCAGAGGCTGACGAAAAAACCAACACACTGCTCCGTTTGTTAAATTTAGAAGCTGTTAAAACGCAACATCCTTATGAATTATCTATTGGCCAAAAAAGAAGGCTAAGCGTAGCAATTGCTTTAAGTTCTTCATCCGATTTTATTTTATTGGATGAGCCTACTTTTGGTTTGGATAGTCACAATACCTTTAACCTAATCAAATTATTCCAACAACGTGTGAAAAATGGCCAATCTATTATAATGGTGACACACGATTCAGAAATTATTTCACGCTACCCTTCACGAAGATTATATGTGGAAAATAAGCGAATACTTGAAATCGAAGGTGATAAACATGTTTGAAATGTGGAAAAACCATTATTCCTTCATAGATGACGTGAATATCATTACTAAATTAACATTAGCCATTATTTTGTTTTTTTATATTATTTTTGTACATCAATTTGATTATATGGTTTACATTTGTTTATTAATGTTTATATTTTTATTACTTTTCAATGGTATAAAATTCAAAATTACATTAGCGTTTATTTTATTTACGATTATCTTTAGTTTAATTTCAGCACTATTTATGATTTTTTATGGCGACGGCACCCACATTCTATTTAAATTCGGATTTATTCAGATTAGTGTAGAAAGTTTAGTTAGAGGGCTTCATTTAGCATTACGTACAACAACCATATCATTCTTTGGTATTTTAATAGCATTTACATCAGAAATTGTTATGGTTTTTTATAGTCTCATGCAACATTTAAAAGTTAAACCAAAAGTTGCGTATGCTTTTATGGCTGCTATTCGAATGGTGCCATTAATGATTAGTTCTCTCGTACAACTTAGAAAATCCCTAAAAATGAGATATCAAATCATATCTAAACAAAATTATAATTTTTTAAATCGAATGAAACATCTTATTATCCCACTTTTAAGCCAAAATATTAGAAAAGCACATCAATTAGCTGTAGCAATGGAAAAAAAAGGGTTTAAAGATGGACCACGTACGTATTATTATTACGCGCCTTTCTCGTATAAAGATATTCTATTAATTATAATTGTCATCATTATTTTAATTGTTGCTTATTTTTTAGCACAACAATTACCTATTACAGGTATAAATGATGTCAGAATAACAAATATTTATTAACCATTACCTTTACTAGATCCAAAATTCGTTATTATCCAATTTTTAAAGCTAAGACAAAACTTAAACCACTTTGTCTTAGCTTTTTTCAATCTAACTACTTGGGTTAAATAATACATTTTTAATAAATTGCTATTCAGCCCTTTATATATTATATGTATTCATTTTAAAATAAATTGTCCAATCATAGCCATTGTAAAACAACATTTAACGTTTTAATAAAATCAAAACGAGACTACTCATCTCCTTTAGAATATAGGAAATCAGTAGCCTAGCTTATACTCTAATTTAATAAAGATATCAAAGCGCTCTAGTCGATAAATAGACTTGAATATACTGCGATATTATCAATAGATAACTGGTGTAAAAATGTGCTTATACTAAACCTTGAAGTTAATTTAGATTTCAGTATACGTCTATTTTAATGTGATAACATCTGCTTATTTAATTGCTTTATTACTAATGTCTTTGCGATAAAATAACGCTTCACTTTTTATTTTTTCTACAGCCTTATATGCATTTGCTTTCGCACTAACGATATCATGGCCCTCTCCGAGTGCTAATATAACACGGCCACCACTTGTAACGAAGTTATCTTTATCTTTTTTTAGACCACTAACAAAATAATTTCCATCTAAATTAAATCCAGACACTATTTTACCTTTTTCGTATTTACCTGGGTAGCCCTTTGAAGCAAGCATTACACCTACGATAGACGCATCTTTCCATTTAAATGTAATTTCTCTTTTAGCTTCTAAATCTAAAATATGTTGCATTAAATCGCTTTCCATTCGGGTTAGCAATACTTGCGCTTCTGGATCACCAAACCTTGCATTAAATTCGATTACTTTTGGGCCTTCATTTGTTAAAATCACGCCAATATAAAGTACACCGAAGAATATGTACCCTTCTTTATACATTGCTTGTGCGATAGGTTGAGCAATCTCTTGATTTGTACGTTCAAGTATCTTCTGATCGATATGTGGTACTGGGCAATACGCGCCCATTCCACCAGTATTTGGCCCTTTATCTTCATCAAATGCGCGTTTATGGTCTTGTGCAATACAATCGAATGGCACGACATAATCGCCGTTTACAAACGTCATTAATGAAAATTCTTCGCCTTCTAGGAATTGTTCAAAGACCACTGTACCTAACTCTTGTGAGTACAATAAATGAACCGCTTCAACCGCTTCCTCGTAATTTTCTGCAATAATAACACCCTTGCCTGCTGCTAAACCATCTTTCTTTAATACAACTGGGTATTCGCATGTTTCAATATATTGTAATGCATCAAACTTATTCGTGATTTCTTTATATTCTGCAGTAGGAATATTATATTTTTCCATTAACTGCTTTGCGAATAATTTTGAACCTTCAATCTGTGCTGCTGCTTTATTTGGACCAAACACTTTGATTTGTTTTGCCTGTAATTTGTCAGCTAAGCCATCCGTTAAAGGTTGTTCTGGTCCTATAATAACCCATGAAATGTTGTTTTCGTTAGCAAATTCGACAATTCGGTCATGTTCTGTTTCTGCTATTTCACTATGAACCTCTGCAATGTCTGACATTGCATCATTACCTGGAATTGCAAAAATTTTATTTACTAGTGAAGATTGGTTTAACTTATGCACTAAGATATGTTCTCTTCCACCTGTGCCAATAACTAGTACTTTCATAAATGGTTTTGCCTCCAATGTATTTAGTGTTTAAAATGCCTAACGCCAGTAGTTACCATTGCTATACCATGTTTATTTGCCATATCAATTGAATCTTGATCTTTAATAGACCCGCCCGGTTGTATGATTGCTTTAATACCATGTTGTGCTGCAAGTTCAACTGTATCATCCATTGGGAAAAATCCATCTGATACCATAACGACTTTGTCATTTATCTCAATCGCACGCTCAATAGCGATTTTAGCTGAACCTACACGATTCATTTGACCAGCGCCAATACCAACTGTTTGTTTATTGTTACATAAAATAATTGCATTACTTTTAACAGATGCGATGACTTTCCATCCAAGTAACATCGCATCCCATTGTGCCTCAGTAGGAGTGGCTTCAGTAACAACAGTCAAATCATTACGATGAACCACGACATTATCTTTATCTTGTACTAAATAACCACCAGAAACAGAAACAATCTCTTCTTCATTATTGTCAATTGTCATGTTAATTTCTAATAGCCTTATATTTTTCTTCTTACTTAAAATTTCTAACGCTTCTTGTGTGAAATGAGGTGCAATAATCACTTCTAGGAATATGCTGTGTAACGTTTCTGCCAATTTAGTATCAACACTTCTATTTAAAGCTACAATACCGCCAAAAATAGATTGGCTATCTGCTTCAAAAGCATATTGATATGCTTCAAATATTGTTTCACCAACGCCTACGCCGCAAGGATTCATATGTTTAACTGCTACGGCTGCTGGCGTTTCAAATTGCTTAACAAGTGAAAGCGCTGCATCAGCATCTTTGATATTATTGTAACTCAATTGTTTGCCATGTAATTGCTTAGCGCCACCTAGTGTGTGATTAGCTTCAGACGTGCGAACAAAAGATGCTTTTTGTTGTGGGTTTTCACCATATCTTAAACTTTCTTTATTATTTTTAAAGAAGTCAACTATTGCAGTATCATATTGATTTGTATGTTCAAACACCTTAATCATTAATGATTTTCTATAAGACTCATCTAATTGATTTACTTTCAATTTTTCGATAACTTCATTATAGTCTGCTGGATGTACAACAGTAGTTACATGTTTATAGTTTTTAGCTGCCGCACGCAACATAGTAGGACCACCAATATCTATATTTTCGATTGCCTCTTCTTCTGTAACATCTGGTTTAGCAACCGTTTCTTTAAATGGATATAAGTTAACCACAACGATATCTATCAAACCAATGTGCTGTTCTCTGAGTTGTTCTAAATGTTCTGGTTTATCACGATCTGCTAAGATACCACCATGAACAGCCGGGTGTAGTGTTTTTACTCGACCATCCATAATTTCATCGAAATGCGTTAATTCAGAAATAGATTTGACTGTAATATTCGCTTCAACTAAAGTGCGCATTGTACCACCAGTTGAATATAACTCATATCCTAATTGTTGTAATGATTGAGCAAATGCGACAATGCCCGTTTTATTAGATACACTTAAAATTGCCTTTTTCATTTTTATTGGCACCTCTTATTGAATAATTTTCGAAATAACTTCTGGATATAATGTATGTTCTAATGCTTTAATTCTTGTTTCTAATTGCTCTTTTGTGTCGCCCGGTTTAATATCACATATACGTTGTTCAATAATTTCTCCTGTATCCATCCCACTGTCTACATAATGTACTGTCGTACCTGTAATACTTTCTCCACTATTTAAAGCTTGCCCAACCGCATCTTTGCCACGATATTTGGGCAATAGTGAAGGATGAATGTTAATAATACGTTTTGGATACGCGTTTAAGATGTTTGCGCCGATTAATTTCATATATCCCGCTAAAACGATCCATTCTACCTTTTCAGCAGTTAACCATTCTATTATTTTACGTTCATAATCTGCTTTAGAATCAAAATTTTTAAGTTCGTTAATATGTACATCTAAATTGTACTTTCTTGCACGCTCTATACAATAAGCATCCACTCTATCTGTATATAAAGCAGTCACTTCAATTTGAGGTAATTTGCCTGCTACAACTTGCGACATGATACTTTCAAAATTACTTCCTGATCCTGAAGCAAAAATGGCTATGTTAGTCACTTTTATACCCCCATTAAGCGAATTGGCTCTTCGCCTTTAACTATTTCTCCGATTTTATAAGCATTTATCTGTTCGGCTTTTAATGCATCCAACACTTTAGATTCATCCTGAGCATCTACAATTAATGTAAAACCGATACCCATATTAAACACGTTATACATTTCTTCTTTTGTTATATCACCCTGGTTTTGTAGCCATTCGAATATTTTCGGCGTCGGGAACTGCGTTACGTCAATCATTGCAGTTACACCGTTTGGCAATGCTCTAGGTATATTCTCAATAAATCCGCCACCAGTGATGTGTGTCATGGCATGTATTTGTATTTGTTTTTTTACTGTTAATACAGGTTTGACATACAAGCGTGTAGGCTCTAGAAAAACATCTAAATACGTGCGATCTACATCAAATTTATCTTGTAAATTAACACCAGATTTTTTAATGATATTTCTAACTAAACTGTAACCATTTGAATGTATCCCACTCGATTCAAGTCCAATAATTACATGACCTGGTTTTACCGTAGAACCATCTATATAAGCCTCTTTTTCAACTGCACCTACTGCAAAGCCAGCTAAATCATATTCACCTTCGTGATACATTTCTCCCATTTCTGCAGTTTCACCGCCGATAAGCGCTGTATTCGTTTCTTCACAACCGTCGCTAACCCCTTTGACGATTTGTTCTATCACTTCTGGAATTACTTTGTTTGTAGCAATATAATCTAAAAAATATAAAGGTTCTGCACCAGTCGTTAAAATATCGTTAACGCACATCGCAACTGCATCGATACCAATCGTATCGTGTTTGTCATTATCAATTGCTAACTTTAATTTAGTACCAACGCCATCGGTACCTGAAACGAGTAACGGCGCTTTCATATTTAATTGAGATAAATCAAACGTAGCACCAAAACCGCCCAATCCACCTAATACTTCTTTTCGCATTGTTCTTTGAACGTGACTTGACATACGTTCAACTGCTTCATATCCTGCGTTAATATCAACACCTGCTTGTTGGTATGCTTTAGACATTTAAATTACCCTCTCTATCAAAGTATTGTTTATGATTTGCTAAATATTCTTTTTGGCGTTCGCTTAAATTTTCAAGATAATCTTTTTCATAATCATAAAGACCAGCAGGGTAATCACCAGTAAAGCTTTCCACACATAGCCCCTTGTATGGCGCGTCTACTTCAAGGCCGATAGAATCGATTAAGCCATCTACTGTTAAATAAGCTAAAGAGTCAGACCCAATGTGATTACTAATTTCTTCTGGTGATTTGTTCGCTGATATAAGTTCAGCTGTTGTTGAGACATCTATGCCATAAAAACTTGGAAACATAAACTCAGGAGAAGCGATACGTACATGCACTTCATTTGCGCCAGAATCTTTAAGCATCTGAACGATGCGTTTACTTGTAGTACCTCTTACAATTGAATCATCTACCAGTACAATATTTTTGCCTTGCACAATATCTTTTACAGCTGATAATTTAACTCTCACGCCTTGTTCGCGTAACTCTTGTGTCGGTTGAATAAACGTGCGTGCTACATATTGATTTTTCACTAAGCCCATTTCATAAGGTAAACCACTCTGCTCAGCATAACCTGAGGCTGCTGAAAGCGAGGAATTGGGGACGCCAATAACCATGTCTGCATTTTCAACTGGGCTTTCTAAAGCTAATTGCTTACCTGATTGTTTTCGGATTGCATGAACATTTTTTCCTGCGATGGTAGAATCTGGTCTAGCAAAATAAATATATTCCATAGCTGATATTGCTGTATTTGTATGTCTCGTATATGATTCCACGCGAATACCTTCGTCGTCGATAACAACATATTCACCAGCATGAATATCTCTCACAAACTCTGCACCTAAAACATCAATAGCGCATGTCTCACTTGCAAGGATATATGAGCCTGTTTTCATCTTGCCTACTACTAATGGTCTGATAGCATTTGGATCAACAGCACCATATAAAGCATCTTTTGTTAACAATGCAAATGTAAAACCACCTTTGATTTTACGTAAACTCTCTTGTAATGCCGCTTCAAATGTAGGCGCTTTACTTCTACGAATTAAATGCATAATTACTTCTGTATCTGATGAAGAATGGAAAATAGAACCTTGATGTTCAAGCGATCTTCTTAAACTTTGTGCGTTAATTAAGTTTCCGTTATGACAAACTGCAACGCTCATATCGTAAAAATGATATAAAAATGGTTGAATATTTTCTATACCTTTATTACCTGATGTTGCATATCGTACATGGCCAATCGCATGTTGATAGGATTTAAATGATTCTAATTGTGTGTCTGAAATAGCCTCAGTCAAAAGACCAAGTCCTCTTTCTCCAATAAGTGTCTCTCCATTTGAACACACCATTCCTGCGCCCTCTTGACCTCTATGTTGTAAACTATGTAGCCCCATATAAGTCAGTTGTGCTGCTTCATGGTGATTCCAGATGCCAAAAACACCACACTCTTCGTTTAATCCGTTGTAGTCATACATTTAGGAATAGCTCCTTCCCATAGTTCATTCAATTCATTAACATCACGTGTTACTTTAGTATTTTTGTTAGAAACTACAAATTTTCCATCTTGTGTAAATGACCCAACCTTGATTGCGCAATCAAGATCTAATGATTGGTTCTCTTTTACGGAAACAATATAACGTCCTTGCGTTTCGCTGAACAGTTGTTCATTCGTAAGCGCTAGTTCTACTTCTAGCCCTAATTGATAATGCGCACTTAAACGAGCAAACGTCATTAATAATCCGCCTTTTCCAACTGTTTGAACATGAGAAGCTACACCGTTACGAATTGCAGTTTTAATTGCTTCACCTTTATGTACCTCACCTGATAAATCTATCGCTTCAAATTCATGATTCACTTTACTATATAGCAATTTCTCAATTTGACTGCCACCAAAATCATCATTTGTATCACCCACGATATAAAGTGTGTCGCCTGCTTTTGGTGAGAAATCAGTTAAATAATCAATGTCTTCAATTAATCCAACCATACCAACTACTGGTGTTGGGAATATTGACGTTTCTTTTGTTTCATTATAAAGTGAAACATTTCCAGACACTACTGGCGTACTCAATATTTCACAAGCTTCTGACATACCTTTTGTAGAATCAGCTAATTGTTGATAAATTTCCTTTTTCTCTGGCGAACCGTAATTTAGGCAATCAGTCATAGCTAAAGGCGTAGCACCAACAGAAATTAAATTGCGATACGCTTCTGCAACAACCATTTTCCCCCCTTCATAAGGGTTGTTGAACACATAACGCGCTTCACCGTCAATCGTAGATGCGATTGCTTTATTAGTGCCTTCTACTCGAACTACAGATGATTGTAATCCTGGTTTCACAATTGTATTAGCACCGACTTGTTGATCATATTGTTCATATAAATATCGCTTTGAAGCAATCGTTGGATGTTGTAATAAACGTTCAAATACATCTTCTACATCAATATGACTGTAATCATTCTTACTAGCATTATATTGTGGCGCTACTCCTTCTAAGACATAAACAGGCGCTTCATCAGATAAAGGTTGAACAGGTATATCAGCGAAAACGTCGCCTTCATATGTAAGTACAAAACGATCTGTATCTGTCACCTCTCCAATTACAGCGCTATCTAATTCATGTTTATCAAAAAGGTCTAAGAATTTGTCTTCCGTACCTTTTTCTACTACTAAAAGCATGCGTTCTTGTGTTTCTGATAACATCATTTCATACGGAGAAATACCTTGTTCTCTCGTTGGCACCTTCTCTAGTTGTAAATGTAAACCGCTACCACCTTTTGCTGCCATTTCTGAAGAAGATGACGTCAAACCGGCTGCTCCCATGTCTTGGATACCTACCAATTCTTCGAAAGTTATCGCTTCTAAAGTTGCTTCCATTAATTTTTTACCAACAAATGGATCACCAATTTGTACTGAAGGTCGCTTACTTTCACTATCTTCACTTAATTCTTCAGATGCAAAAGTTGCCCCGTGAATACCATCACGTCCTGTTTTTAATCCAACATAGATAACTGAATTTCCGTTACCTTTAGCGGTGCCTTTTTGAATTTTATCGTGGTCAATAATACCTACA
Source organism: Staphylococcus sp. GDY8P131P (assembly GCF_017891975.1). Lineage (NCBI taxonomy): Bacteria > Bacillati > Bacillota > Bacilli > Caryophanales > Staphylococcaceae > Staphylococcus > Staphylococcus sp. GDY8P131P. Next base: position 9,170 of record NZ_JAESKF010000004.1, on the reverse strand, counting down.
CACATAGCATTTACCAATGGATTACCATCATATCTGTCGTCAAACTCTATTTCACCAGCTGTTGTTGGTATGCCAATACAGTTACCATAACCACCAATGCCAGCTACCACACCACGTAATAAGCGACGATTTTGCTTTTCTGTTAATTCGCCAAAACGTAAGCTATTTAACAAATTAATTGGTCTAGCGCCGATTGAAACAATATCTCTGATAATACCCCCAACACCAGTGGCAGCACCTTGATACGGTTCTACAGCTGATGGATGGTTATGAGATTCAACTTTGAAAACTACCGCTTGATTATCCCCGATATCAACGACACCAGCACCTTCACCAGGCCCCATTAATACATGTTCCCCTGATGTTGGGAATTGAGTTAAAAACGGCTTAGAATGTTTATACGAACAATGTTCACTCCACATTACAGAAAAAATACCAATTTCAGTAAAATTTGGTTCACGTCCTAAAATTTCACAAACTTTGTCGTATTCTGCCTCTGACAAGCCCATATCTTTGTATAATTTTTCTAATTTAATTTCTTCAACACTCGGTTCGATAAACTTAGACATTTTGTTCCCTCCAACTATTCACCATTGCTTCAAATAATCTTACGCCACTGTCTGTTCCTAATATAGTTTCAATTGCACGTTCAGGATGAGGCATCATACCACAAACATTACCTTTTTCATTTACAATTCCTGCAATATCATTATACGAACCATTTGGATTATCCATATATTTTAAAATAATTTGATTATTCGCTTCTAATTTGTCATACATTTCAGATGTGCAGTAGTAATGTCCTTCGCCATGTGCTACTGGATAAACAACAACCTCATTCTCACTATATAAATTTGTATATGGCGTTTGGTTATTAACCACTTTCAAAGACTCATTTCGGCTTACAAATAAATGTGAATCATTGTGCAATAAAGCGCCAGGGAGTAAACCAATTTCAGTAAGTATTTGGAAACCATTGCAAACACCTAATACTGGTTTACCTTCTTCTGCAAAACGTTTCACTTCTTCAGTAATAGGAGCAACACTTGCCATGGCACCTGATCGTAAGTAGTCACCAAATGAAAAGCCTCCAGGAATAAGCACACCATCATACCCCTCTAACGATATATTCCTATAATCTACATACTCCGCTTGGACTCCTGATTTTACTGCTGCATTATACATATCTCTATCACAATTGGAACCTGGAAATTTTAGCACTGCAAATTTCATTATGCTTTCTCTCCTTCTTCCAATACTTTATAGCTATATTCTTCAATTACTGTATTTGCAAATAGTTTTTCACTTAAAGTAGTAACAACGTTATGTACCGCAGCATCTGTCGCTTCATCTACTGTCATATATAGTACTTTACCAACACGAATATCATTCACTTGTGTGTAGCCTAAATCATGTACTGCACGATTTAACGCTTGTCCTTGTGTATCTAAAACCTGTGGTTGTAATGTGATATGCAATTCAATTGTCTTCATTTTTAAAGTTCCTCCAATTTATTAAGAAAAGTTTGATAAGTTTCTATGATTGAGCCAGTATCCTCACGATAAACATCTTTATCGAAGTTAGTATCACTGTATTTATCCCAAATACGGCATGTGTCTGGTGAAATTTCATCTGCTAAAATAATTTGACCACTTTTATTTCGACCAAATTCTATTTTGAAATCGACCAATCTCAATTCCATTTCATCCATTAATTGAACTAACACAGCGTTTATTGCTTTTGCTGCATTTTTTAATAATTCAATATCTTCTTCACTTGCTAAATGTAATAATTGGATATGATCTTCTGTAATTAAAGGATCATTTAAGTTGTCATTCTTATAGAAGAATTCCACAAGCGGGCTTTCAAATTCATGTCCTTTTTCAAACCCTAAACGCTTAGTGATAGAACCTGCAGCGATATTTCTCACTACTACTTCCAAAGGGATAATATCAACTGATTTTACAAGTTGCTCCGTTTCTGATGTCTGCTCGATAAAATGACTCTCTATACCACGTGCTTTAATAAAATTGAAGATTCTAGAAGTAATTTGATTATTCAAGCGTCCTTTACCTTCTATATAATCTTTTTTTGCACCATTACCTGCTGTCACTTCATCTTTATATTCGACACGAAGTACACCAGGTTGCTCTGTTGAAAAGATTCGTTTAGCTTTCCCTTCATATAATAAAGACATTATTTATGTCTCCCTTCAAAATGATTTAACAAAGCCTGTTCAGTTTGATCTACATCATTCGTTAGCATCGTGAGATGTCCCATTTTTCTATCAGGCTTACGGTTTATTTTTCCATATATGTGTACATGCCATTCAGGATGGTCCCCAAACTCATTTTCTAGTAAATCTAAGTCTCTACCTAATAAGTTCATCATTACGCTAGGTTTTAATAAATTAATCTTTTCTGGTAGGCGTTGACCTGTAACCGCCAATATATGTGTATCAAACTGCGAATAATCACACGCTTCTATGGAATAATGTCCAGAATTATGCGGTCGTGGTGCAATCTCGTTTACAAATAAATGATTGTTTGAATCTATGAAAAATTCCACCGTAAATGTCCCAATAAAGTGTACATGTTCAATTATTTTTTCAACTTCATTTCGCGCCTCTTGTTCTTTTTGGACATCGACACGTGCAGGAACAATCGTCTTAAATAATATTTGATTTTGATGTTCATTCTCTTGTAGAGGAAAATAAGTAATTTGGTTATTATTACCAATTGTTACTGTAAGCGAAACTTCCTTTTGCAAATCTAAAAATTGTTCAGCAACACATTCTTGCTTTTCAACTAATACTTTTGCTTTATTCAAATCTGATTCATTAGTAATAAGTTCTTGACCTTTGCCATCATAACCACCAAATCTTGTTTTTATGATAAATGGAAAACCAATTTCTTCTATAGCACGAGTTAAATCATTTGGGTCTGATAACTTTATAAATGGCGCTATTTGCGTTTGAGCATTTTGCAACGTTTGTTTTTCAACTAATCTATCTTGTAATAATTGAATCGCTTGGTAACCTTGAGGAATATTATATTTAGAGACTAGCGTTTGTAATTGACTAGCCGAGATATTTTCAAATTCATAAGTGATCACGTCAGACAATTCACCTAATTGCGCAAGTGATTGTTCGTCATCATAGTTGGCATTTATAAATTGATGTGCTACATATTGACACGGACAATTTTCATCAGGATCTAGCACAATGACTTTATAACCCATCTTCTGTGCTGATTGTGCCATCATTTTCCCTAATTGTCCTCCACCGATAATGCCAATCGTTGATCCAAATGGTAATTTACTGAAGTTCATGTTGCATTTCACTCACTTTCTCAATCAGTGATTTTTCGTAATTTTCCAAATTCTTTTGGATATATTTATTACCAATACTGAGCATTCTGGCAGCTAAAACACCTGCATTTTTAGCTCCTGCTTTACCTATAGCTGTTGTCGCAACTGGAATACCGCCTGGCATTTGTACAATAGACAAGAGAGAATCCAAACCTTTTAAACTTTTAGATTCAATTGGCACGCCTATGACTGGTAATGTTGTCATTGATGCAACCATACCTGGTAAATGTGCTGCACCACCTGCTCCAGCAATAATGACGTCGTAACCATTATCTCTGGCTCCTTTAGAAAACTCATACATTAATTGAGGCGTACGATGTGCTGAAACTACTTTCTTTTCGTACGGTATTTCTAGTTGTTCTAACATTTGGCAACTTTCTTTCATAGTCTCCCAATCGGAAGAACTACCCATTATGACTACCACTTTCAAAATGAACACCCTTTCAGAAATTTGAAATGTTATGACTATTAGATGTATATTACAGATATAGCATAACAACTAAAAAACGCTTTTTCAATCAAAAATCGAACTTTAAAGTTAAAAAAACATTAAATTTACGTCTTTTGGTTGAAAAACGTGGTGTTATTTATGTTAAAGTTAAGTAAAGTTCATACATTGGAGGAGGATTTTTTCATGGTCGCAAAAGTTTTAGACGGGAAACAAATCGCAAAGGATTACAGACAAGGTCTAAAAGACCAAGTCGAAGCTTTACAAGCGAAGGGTTATACACCAAAATTATCAGTTATTCTTGTAGGTAATGATGGCGCAAGTCAAAGTTATGTGAATTCTAAAAAGAAAGCAGCAGAAAAGATCGGTATGATTTCAGAAATTGTACATTTAGATGAATCTGCTTCAGAAGAAAAAGTTTTAAGCGAACTTAAACGCTTAAATGAAGATGACAGTGTAAGTGGCATTTTAGTTCAAGTACCACTACCAGAACAAGTAAGTGAACAAAAAGTTTTAGAATCAATTAATCCAGCTAAGGATGTTGACGGGTTCCACCCTGAAAATATTGGTAAACTTTATATCGACCAACAGACTTTCGTTCCTTGTACCCCTCTAGGTATTATGGAATTACTAAACCATGCTGATATTGATTTAGAAGGAAAAGATGCAGTCGTCATTGGCCGTAGCCACATTGTTGGTCAGCCAGTATCGAAATTATTATTACAAAAAAATGCTTCAGTTACGATTCTTCATTCAAGAACTAAAGACATGCATCAACATTTAAAAAATGCTGATGTTATCGTTAGTGCTGTAGGTCGTCCAGGGCTTGTAACTAAAGATGATGTAAAAGAAGGCGCAGTTGTTATCGACGTAGGAAACACACCGGATGAAAATGGCAAATTAAAAGGTGATATTGCATACGATGAAGTTAAAGAAATAGCAGGTGCTATTACACCAGTTCCAGGTGGTGTTGGCCCTATGACGATTACAATGGTATTAAATAATACACTTATTGCAGAAAAAATGCGTAGAGGTATCGAATAATACGCTTTTTATTTGAATAAAAATAAATGGGCCCGGGTCATAAATAATGCTTGGGCTCGTTTATTATATAGACAATAGATAATATACAAAGTGTCACTTCTAAATAACACTTTTAAAACATTAATTCTCTAAAGTGCGTTTTCTTTCATATCATTTTAAATTCTTATATGTTTAGATAACAGAAGTATTACAAATAAAAAATGTCAATTAACATATAATAAATGATTGGCTTCTAACTAATTGATAATGAATATAGCAAAATGGCTTATAATTATAGCCAGCGCAATTTTATATAAATTTACAGTAACGCATCTTGAAATATCTTTTTATAATAAATTCACTTCTATCTACTGAAAACTTACTAACATTACAACACAGTTTTATAAACAGAATAATTATTTTCTTCTTATTAGATTCATATATGAACGTTTGCCAATTTCTATCACTATATGCGAATTATTACATTTAATTGAATTTTTTCTGAAAATTATAACTGAATTTACACTTCTACGTTATATTAGGACTATAGTACGATGTTTTATCATCTAAAATAAAATATAGTGTAATTAAGGTAAAATTAAATGACGCTCATACGGAGGTTTACGTTATGAACAAATTACTACAGTCATTATCAGCATTAGGTGTCTCTGCCACACTCGTTTCACCTAACCTTAGCGCAGAAGCTACAGAAAATTCTATACCTGAGTTAAAAGGAACGAACGATATAGTAATAGATAAAGGGAATAACTACAATCTATTAAATGGTGTACGTGCGTATGATAAAGAAGATGGTGACTTAACGCATAAAATCATAGTAGATGGTCAAATTAATACAGATAAAAAAGGAAAATATAAAGTTGAATACAAAGTAGAAGATTCAGAAGGCGCTATAAATAAATCTGTAAGGTATATCGAAGTAAAATAAACGAGTCTATTCATACATATCTGATTACAATATTGAGTGCTAATCAGTAAACAAATAGTGTGAAATTATCCTATTGCCTTAAATATGACACTTTTCACAAAATGTACACATAATTTTAACAAATCTTTAAAAGCCCGTCAGACGTTGAGTTTGTTGGGTTTCTTTTAATTTTACAATATTTTTTTTTACACAAACACTTGTAAATATTGCGTAATATCTTAAAATTGATGGTAAGCCCTACAATTGTAGTATTAGGAGGTCAAAAAAGTGTCAAAATTTAAGTCTTTGCTTCTACTCTTTGGCTCACTAATTGTACTTAGTGGCTGTTCCAATGTAGAAGTTTTAAACCCAAAAGGGCCGGTAGCAAGTGACTCGAAGTTCTTGATTATTTACTCAATCATCTTCATGCTTGTTATTATTGCCGCCGTGCTTATCATGTTTGCTCTGTTTCTATATAAATATAGATTACACAAAACAGACGAATCTGGTAAGATGCACCACAATTCTTTAATTGAAACAATTTGGTTTGTTATCCCGGTAATCATTGTTATCGCTTTAGCTATTCCTACAGTAAAATCACTTTACATGTATGAAGAAACGCCGGAAAAACAAGACGATCCCCTTGTTGTCTATGCAACAAGCGCTGGTTATAAGTGGTTCTTCAGCTATCCTGAAGAAAAAGTTGAAACTGTTAACCACTTAACCATACCTAAAGATCGACCTGTTGTCTTCAAACTCCAATCAATGGATATGATGACAAGTTTCTGGATTCCACAGTTAGGTGGTCAAAAATATGCGATGACTGGAATGACAATGGATTGGACTTTAACTGCTAGCGAAGAAGGAACGTTCAGAGGACGTAACTCAAACTTCAACGGTGAAGGATTCGCTCGCCAAACATTTGATGTCAATTCAGTTAGCCAAAGTGAATTTAAGGATTGGGTAAAAGATGCTCAAAGTCAAAAGGAATTAGATCAAGATACTTTTGATAAACAACTTTTACCAACTACTGAAAACAAAAACTTAACTTTCAGTGGTACGCATATGGCGTTTGTTGATCCAGCAGCTGATCCTGAGTATATTTTCTATGCTTATGATCGTTTCAATTACGTACAGAAAGATCCAAACTTTAATACACCAAAAGAAATAAAAGAGGACGTATTAGATAAACCTAATAAACCTGCACGTAAGCCACAAATCACAAACGCAAACTACGAACGTCATGGTATGAAAGCTATGATTCTAGGCAATAATGAACCATATAATAGTGAGTTTAAAGATGAAGAATCACATAATATGGACGAAATGGAAAAAATCTCAGAAGGTGCTAAAGACGAACAAGCATCAGAGTCTGAGAAAAAAGACCATGAACATGGAGGTGGACATTAATGAATTTCCCATGGGATCAATTGCTCGTTCAAGGTAACTGGATGATTACAATGGCACAAATTGGTGCACCGTTCGCTATCATCGCAGTGATCGCAGTAATTACTTACTTTAAATTGTGGAAATATCTATACAGAGAATGGTTCACATCTATTGACCATAAAAAAATCGGCGCTATGTATTTAATCTGTGCTGTATTAATGTTCGTGCGTGGCGGTATTGATGCCTTAATGATGCGTACACAATTAGCAATTCCAGATAATACATTTTTAGAAGGAAACCATTATAATGAAGTCTTTAGTACGCATGGCGTAATAATGATTATCTTTATGGCAATGCCTTTCATTTTTGGTTTATGGAATGTTATTGTACCTTTACAAATTGGTGCAAGAGACGTTGCATTCCCTGTATTAAATAACGTAAGTTTCTGGTTATTCTTCTCAGGTATGTTGTTATTCAACTTATCATTTATAATCGGAGGCTCACCTGCAGCTGGTTGGACGAACTACGCACCACTCGCAGGAGAATTCAGTCCAGGACCTGGGGTCAACTACTACCTTATCGCAATACAGATTTCTGGTATAGGTACCCTAATGACTGGTATTAACTTCTTTGTAACAATACTTAGATGTAAAACACCTACAATGAAATTTATGGAAATGCCAATGTTTACGGTTACTACTTTCATTACAGCATTAATCGTTATCTTGGCTTTCCCAGTACTAACAGTGGCATTAGCACTGTTCACAACAGATAGAATCTTCGATACTGCATTCTTTACAGTCGCAAATGGCGGTATGCCAATGTTATGGGCTAACTTCTTCTGGGTATGGGGGCACCCCGAAGTTTATATCGTTATCCTGCCTGCATTCGGTATTTATTCAGAAATTATTCCAACATTTGCTCGTAAACGTCTGTTCGGTCACCAAAGTATGGTATGGGCAACAGCAGGTATCGCATTCCTTAGTTTCTTAGTTTGGGTTCACCATTTCTTCACAATGGGTAATGGTGCATTAATTAACTCATTCTTCTCAATCACAACCATGCTGATTGGTATCCCAACCGGTGTTAAATTATTTAACTGGTTATTCACTTTATATCAAGGTAGAATTACGTTTGAATCGCCAATGTTATTTGCACTAGCATTCATCCCTAACTTCTTACTTGGTGGTGTAACTGGTATCATGCTTGCAATGGCAGCAGCTGACTATCAGTACCATAATACGTACTTCTTAGTAGCACACTTCCACTACACGTTAGTAGCTGGTGTTGTATTTGCTTGTTTAGGTGCGCTCATATTCTGGTGGCCTAAGATGACTGGATTTAAGTTAAACGAAACATTAAACAAATGGAGTTTCTGGTTATTTATGATTGGATTTAACGTTTGTTTCTTACCTCAATTCATCCTTGGATTAGATGGTATGCCACGTCGTTTATACACTTATATGCCAGAAGACGGCTGGTGGTTGTTAAACGCAATCTCTACTGTCGGTGCGCTCATGATGGCATTAGGCTTTATGTTCTTAGTTGCTAGTATCGTATATAGCTTCTTCAAATCACCACGTGAAGCTACTGGTGATAACTGGTACGGTTTGGGACGTACATTAGAGTGGTCAACTGCTTCAGCGATGCCACCTAAATACAACTTTGCTGTTACACCAGACTGGAATGACTATGATACATTTGTAAATATGAAAGAACACGGTAGACACTACTTAGATAATCACAACTACACTGATATCCATATGCCAAATAATACGCCAGTTGGTTTCTGGATGGGAATTTTCTTCACAATCGGGGGCTTCTTCCTTGTCTTTGAAACAATTATTCCAGCTGTTATTTGCTTAATAGGTATCTTTGGCACTATGATTTTCCGCAGTTTCCAAGTAGACCACGGTTATCATATCCCAGCTTCTGAAGTAGCAGAAACCGAAAAACGTTTACGTGAAGCACGTATAAAAGAAAGGGAGGCTGTAAGTCATGAGTCATGATGCAAAC
>NZ_JAESKF010000039.1:0-1473 GCF_017891975.1 Staphylococcus sp. GDY8P131P | reverse complement strand
GGCTCTTTGTCAAAGAGGACTGATACAATTTTTGAGATTAGGCAACCGTAGGTTGCTTAATCTCTTTTTTGATTGTAGAAGCATAAAGTCGTGAAGTTAGTAAGGCACGATTACGCAAATTATTATAATTTCTATATCCAAACGATATTCTTTTAATCAGTTTAATTTTATTATTGATACCTTCTATTGGACCATTGGTTATATTAGGGTATATTAGTGTGTTATTAATAAATGATTGATATTTTTTTAAAGTTTTCAAGACTATTTTTAATTTGAGACATACTTTGTTGGCATCTATTTCATCAAGGGTACTCATAAAATCTATTGAATTATTATGTTTTAAACTATATCTTAATTTATTAACCGCTCCATAACTATATTGGAACTTTTCATCGAAACTTAGTAAATACTCAACAACGCCTTTGTGTGTTTGCCAGGACTTGAATAATTTTAATTTACGATAAGAAATCGCATTAAGATCTTCAAATGGGGTTAGAAGTAATTTCCAATAACGTTTGTATTTATTATATAAAGGTTTATTATTAATTCTAAACGTGTTCATCAGACTGACTCTAGACATGTTAAGCGCACGATTAAGTGCTTGAACAATATGAAATCTATCAATAATAATTTGAGCATTAGGAAATACTTCTTTAATCAAGGAAATATATGGTTCATACATATCAATCGTAACGGTTAACACTTTGTTTCTTTCTTTTAGAGGGAAACGGAAAAAATAATTTTTTAGTGAGTATAGCTTTCTATCTCTTACAATATCTATAATTTTATGCGATGTCGCATCACAAAAAATAAAACTCATGGCACTGTCTACTTGTTTAACACTTTTAAATTCATCCATTAGTATATGCTTCGGTAATGAGCCAAACGGCATGTGTTTGATGGATTGTGCAGTATGATTAATAATACGTGAAACTGTTGAATTAGATACACCACAAGACTTCGCTATTGATTTCTGAGAACGTATAGAGGTTGCCTTATCTACAATTGTTAAACGTGAATTATTAGAAATATGGCAATCAACATCAACGATGTTAGTTTGAGCGGTAAAGTAAGAACAACAATGCTTACAATAGAATCTTTGCTTTTTAAGTATTAAAAATGCGTTCATTTCTGATATTTTCGGAATGGTTATCCTAGAACTTTTAAAACCATTTTTTACAATAGTATAGTTTGTATTTAATACACCGCAGTTCACACAACAATCAGGTGTATATGTAACTTTTGCATAATAGTACTTATATCTTTGTTCTTTGTATTCAATTTCTTCCAGCTTATTGTCGAAAATAACATTAGGGTCTTCAATTCCAAGTGTTTTTGATATAAAATAATTCATAGGCGCATAATCTCTCCTTAATTTATTTGGTCAGATATTTAAATTATAGAGATTTTTGCGCTTTTTTTGTACCAAAAAACAGGACTGATTTTTATATCAGTCCTGTTTAGTATAGAGCC
>NZ_JAESKF010000038.1:0-6602 GCF_017891975.1 Staphylococcus sp. GDY8P131P | reverse complement strand
GAAAAGTTATTCTAAATTAGCAGGTAAAGTCACAAACATTCATTACTGACTGATTAGGGCTTACCCTAATCAGTCAATTTTGTTTATTACGCTTTTTGCTTTTCTTATGTTTATAATTTTCCATTTTATTACGGATATATTGTTTATCCTTTTCATTTAACTCTGTTAAACATTTATAAAGATACTCAAAGTGCAAAAATAACATTATTGCATTTTGTTTTGTTCCATACTTATTGTCATAACCATGCATGATAGAATGTCTATTAATTCCATTTATATTTTTATCGCCAAATTTAAAGGCTCTTTTTAACTTGGATTTGTAGTATTCCTTAATTTTGTCATAATCATCATCAATATAATAATCATGATTAGATTTGTACTTGTTTATTGTTTCTTCTATTACAATATTAAAGAGATTATAATCAGTTCTTCCTTCATAATTTACAGAATTAAATATCAGTCCTTCTAATCTTGCTAATAATGCAGGGATTATAAGATAATAATATCCATGTTTATATCCATCTAGTATCTCTTTTAATATAGTAATTTCTTCTTGTGGTAAGTTGTAAGTGGTTACTTGGCTTTTTAAACGATCAAAATGAATTTCATCAAAATATCTTGTCATTATCAAATTAATATTTTCTATAGTTACCTCTTGATTATTTGAATTCATTTCAATATAATTCATGACTTCACTTATAACGATAAAATCTATTGGTGGATAGTCATAGTTAATAAAAATTGAATTAATTCTAGCTGCATTATTATTAAAGCTCTTTAAAGCATCTTTTAATTCATCTAAATTAGGTATACTTTTAGCTAAAACTTTTACTGTTTCAAATATTTTCTTTCTGAATTCATCATTTATATCTTCTATGTTTTTATATATACTATTAAAATTCAATTTATGTTGTGTAATGTTTTCACCAAGGTTATATTTCATTTTTAAAATCCTTTCTTTGTTTACATAATGACAGTTATCTACATTTAAAACGTATTACCTCCACTTCTCAGGGTTTAACTGAATTTTTATTAAATTAGTATATTTGTTTAATAGTATATCAATTTAATGATTTTGCATTCCTAACCACTATGATGTTATAATGCAATTAACAAAGATGTCGTGCATGTATGCACCAAATCCCCTAACTATGCCAGTAGTTAGGGGATTTTTTGGTGTGACTAGTCGCCTATTTATCATTGCGTTTGCGTAGCCAGTTCGCAAATAAAGCAACGATGCAACCACTTGCTGCTGTGGTCATGATGTTTACAAAGATGTCGGTCATTGCGTATGCACCTCCTCTCTACGTCAAATTGACGCCAGAGATAGGCGACTCCACTATTATACCATCTGTTAATCTACAAGCATATGCACTTCCGATAAGTTGAATTATGTCATTCAAATCTTAAATGGGTGTATTTACTTAGATTGAAATAATACAATTTCTACTTTTCTTTCTGTGTATACATTATACATATGGAAGTTATACATGTGGAAGTTATATATGTATAATGTATACACATATATCATATTTGGTATTCGTATAATATCATGCTAGTATAATAAATATATATAAAAGGACAACATGCGCTAACATGTTGCCCCAATGAGACTGTTAAAAAGACAAAAATAACCTTTTCGAACCTGTCAAAGTTGGAAGGTTATTTTTTGGTTATTGCTAATTAATACTGAACCAATAATTGTGAGAACAACTAAACATGCTATTCGTTCATCGAATCTCCCTATTAAGTAGAACTTAGTAGGGAGATTTCGTTGTAATTTTAAATCAATTTACTTCAGGTCTTAAATTTGTCTTTTCAGGGGATTTTAGAACCCTCTCTATATCAATTTGCTTAATTCTGTTGATAATTTGTTTTTTGTCTTTATATCCATAATTTTCAACTCTATCTAATGTTAATTGCGTTAAAAATTTCACTGGATTTTCAGGATAGTAACTATCACCTAAATACCTTTTAATTTCTTTCTCTGTATAATGAATGAAATTTTCCTTAGCAACGACTCCCGTTAATGAATAAAATAAGAATTGTCTAGCTTTATTAAATTCATACCATTTCACAAAAAACTCTCTAGTAAATTGAATTGCTTTTTTTATTCCTATATCTTTATGAGTTTTATCCTCTAAATAATAAAACATATATTCGTAGCAATATTTGGGAATCAATATGACGCTTTGTCTTTCTGAAAAATAATAATCTTTAGATAATTCTTCAGAGTCATGAATATTAGTATTTTGCAGAATATATGACCCAACTGATTGAGAATTAATGTTGTTCAGTGTGCGTAATGAACTTGAAGAAAGTAAATCAATATTTATATTCAAGTAATCACATAATTTTATAATATTACTAATACTAGGATCAATTTCACCTTTTTCCCATTTTCTATACTCTGCACTTGAAATACCCAAATCCTTTTCAATATCTTCAAATCTTATATCAAACTTTTCTCGATAATAATTTAACAAATTAAAATATTTTGTATCTTCTTCATCATAATCAAAGTAGTCATCTTCAAAAAGTTGTCTAATTTCGCCTAATGAGAATTCTATATTTTGTATTAGTATATTCATATTAATAGGTTCACGTTTATCATTAAATTTAGTATATCCAGCAGAACCTGTCTCTAAGTTTATAGGAAATTGTAAATCATTTTCATGATTATATGAACTAAATAACTCCAAGTTATCTAAGAGGCCCTTAGCTCTCCTAATAATAATACTGCTACTTTCTTTACTAACATCTCGATATAGATAGTCATAATACTCTCTCATTATCAACTCATATTGGGGAATGGCTACCCAATCATCATGTTTTACTAAATCAAATTTATGGATTATATCAGACAAATTTTTAAACGTTTTAGGCATCCACTCTGAATAGCCATGAAAATATTCTTCAATATTATTATCAATCAAAGTAATCTCTTCTGTGTTATAAGATTTCCACTGTTTTGTTAAAAATTGGTATATTGTCATATTAAAATATTTTGCAATATCATCTACGATACGATAAGTAAACGCTTTCTGATTAGATTCTAAAAGTGTTATCTCCTTTTTAGAATAATTGGAAAATCCACTAAGTTCATTCAATTCTTTAGCCAATGCTTGTTTAGTTAAATTCTTATTTTTTCTTTCTAGATAAAGCTTTTGGGATAATTTCATATAACCCCTCCTTTATAAAAATCATACACTACTTTTTCATAAAAATAAAATATTATAATTTTTAAATTTAAAAGCGTACAGTTACAATACGGTTTATTGCTCGCTTAAAATTAAGGGGAAGTATGTGTCTGTGGTTAATCAAAAAACCTCCACAAGTTAAATACAGGTTTTGTGGAGGTTACTCTTATTTTGAAATATCAAATTAATTTTTATGAAATTTTTGTATAGCATCTCTAATCTCTTCTTTTAATTGCTCATCTCTTTTATATCCATTGAAATTAATATATTCAGCGTCATCATTTACATACTGTAAAAAACGTTTAAACGTATCCAAGTATTTGGCAACTTCAGAATATTCCTCTTCTATATTTTCATAGTCTTCTTTCAACACTTCATCTTTGTTATGATCTACTTTAAATTGCATTTTAAGAGCTTCATTTTCTTTTTCAAGCTCATTAATTCGTTCATCTACTGGATAAACAGATGTCGGCTTAATACGATTTCCTAATGCCACAAGTCTCGTATAAGCTGTTGGATTTAAGTTTCTATCTTCTGCTAATACTTTCACTTTTTCATATTCTTCTTCAGTTAAATTAATATTAATTGTTTTAGCTTTTTTATGATTCTTGCTCACCATTCACGCCACTCCTAAAATTAGTAATTACTTAGTAAGAATCACATTTTTATACTAAGTATTTGATTAGTAAATACTCTATCATAAATAACTAAGCAATTACTAATACCTTATATAAGAAAATCATTGGTTATAAACAATGATTTAAGGACTCCTTTCGGGAGTCTATGAGGAGTCCTTAGACTCCCCATTCTTCTATCCCATGTGACACAAGGGATAGAAGAATCATTGATTTTACATCGAAATGCCATGTAATATTACACTTAAGTCAAGTTTTATAAATATATAAAATTGCTAAAAGTACTGATATGAAAGCATTTATAACAAATGAAACATTCATTTTGAACCCCAGCTATGCTGGGGGCCATCGTGATGGCATTGTTCACCCTTATCCTGTTGTCTGGGACTCCTTTTCGAGACTCCTCTAGTTGAATTCTTAGCCACATAAATGCATTTTCAATGTTCTAAAAGTTTAAATAACTCCCTTTCTTAAAACGTATATTAGGCTTCGTTTTTTATCATTACAAATACTAGTGATAAACTTCCAATAAAAATGACCTACTGCATTAATTTATAATACATGTAGATCATTTTTCACTCACAATATTATTTTTTAAAATTCATGTTATTTTTATATATTGTTAAGCTAGAAATATTCTGATTTAATTAAGACTTTGATGAATTCAAAAAAGAAGGTAAGTAAATTGAAATTTTAAGCTTTATAGGCTTTACCATTTTTCTTTGGGCAAGAAATGTAGACGCATCAGGCGCCATACAAATGACTGAATTGAAATGGGTTAATATTGCTGTTATAGGAACTACATATTTAATTTCTTTAATCATACAGCTAATATGGCTAATCATTAATTTAGTCTTTTCGAGAAAACAAAAAGTACAAGTACTGAATTAAGTAGACGGCTTGAAAGAACCTAAACAGTCCGTATTGAAATAAAAGATACCCATTTTATCTGGGGTATCTTTTTGTTTTTATATAGATTTATTTGGATTTTAAAGGGATATTTAGAGCCAAAACAAGAGGGCTTTCTATCATTCAACATATATCGAACGAGATTTTTGGGGAATAGATTTTTATAAATTCAATTATGTTTCAAATCATTTTAAAAAGATTGTTATTTCTATATAGCATCAAGACAAGAAGAAACTCGTTTCACTCGTTTCAAAATCCCTCTTGATTTTTACAGAAAAAATCTTTAATTTCATCATCTTTAATAAAATAATAAGCCATCTTTCCATCTTTCCAAAAATCAAGAACATCATTTTTATATAAAAGTCTCAAGTGATGTGATGTAGAAGCAACACTCATATTTAATATCAAAGAAATATCACAAACACACAACTCATTTTCCTTAATCAAAGATAATATGATTTTTAACTTCTTTTCATCACATATTTTTTGAAAAATACTAAGTAGTTTTTGTGATTTATCATCTTCTAAAAATTTCAAAGCATTATTCACTTTATCTTCATGAATACAGATCACATCACAAGCATTTGCCTTGCCCATATAAACCACACCTTAATTTAAAATATAAAATCAATTATTGTTTGAATTGTATTATTTTCAATAATAATAAATAACCCTAAACCAATATAAATAACAGCCATTATCCAACGACTAAACTTCTCTACAATTTCTCCAACACCTGAAATATTAGCTAATTTTTGTGCTGAATATACTAAAACAAAAATCAATATTAAAAATACAAGAAGAGTAACTAATAAGTCGACAATATCTAAAGTCACAAAGTAAGGAACAAAAAGCCCAATATTATCTGCACCACAACTAGCGACTGTAACCAGAGCAACAATACCGACTAATTTTGACAACCCTTTTTCATCCAATTCTTTTTTAGCTCTTTTTTCGCCCTCACAATCGTCATAAATAGCAACTTTAATACCTAAGTAAATCGGTATTAAACCTAATAAACCCAACACCCATTTTTCCGGAACATAATTCAAAACAAAAGCTAGAAATAAACTAACTAATATTAAAATTACAGAACCTAAATATTGTCCGATATAAATATCTCGATATTCTTTTCTAGTATTTGCTCTAGCAAAAAATATTAATAGTATTACCAACAAATCTACTGCTGTAGCAATATATAAAACAGCAGCAGTAATCACAGTCGAAAACATAAAGCACCTCATTCAAAAATATTTTTGAATGTATTATAGCTTATATTTAGCAAAAATCATAGATGCGTGTTCTATTTTTTATTATCGTCTTGATAATCATAAAAATAAAACACTCCTTTTTAGCAAAATTTATCACAATAGTTATCGCTTTACAGGTCTATTTTTCATCGTTATAATCCAGTTAATTCCCGCAAGGGCGCACTTATGCGTTCTAAAAGAACGCGTGTAAAAACCATAATCGACCTTCGTCGATTTTTTTAATCTTAGTTTTAAGTAATCGGCGTTGTGGCGCAGATACAAAAATTAATACTACATCAAAATTTAACTAAGATTTAAGCTACTAGTTTTTTGCTAGTAGCTTTTTTATTTTTAAAATTTTAAATACCTTTATTTTGAATTTTAAGGGGTCATTTTAAAGATTTAGGGGTAATTCATATAGTTTTATGCCTAAAAACTTATATAAGCTCTTAAAACGCAAATATGAGCCAAATAAATATATACTATTTCCAAAAGCAAAAATTTGAGCAAAACCAGTGTCGCTTTTTAAGACACTGCCCAGTTACATGCAAATTTAAAAATTGCCATAAAAACTGGTCAACCATGCCGGTTGAACGCTATAGTTCCCG
>NZ_JAESKF010000037.1:0-1957 GCF_017891975.1 Staphylococcus sp. GDY8P131P | reverse complement strand
CAGGAGTCTGGACTTGACTCACTTCCTTTATTATTTTTCATTTTTTTAAACTATTTAATACTAATGTCTTTTATAATAGCTTTTCATATATTATATAATCAATCTTTATAAGTCCTTTTATAAATTTCTTTTCTACCATTTTCGATAAATTCCTGTTTAATATTTTTAATTCCATAAACAATAGTTTCAATAGGATAATATTCTTCAACTATATCTTGATATTCTTTTGCTTTCTCAATATCTATATTTCCATACATTCTTAATATATCTTCTCCAAAATTTGTTCCTATTTCTTCTTCACTATCTTCAAGTAAGTATATAAAATCACAATATTCATCTATAATTCCAGAATCTCCAAAATCAATTATTCCAGTTAATCTATTATTGCCATCTAACAATAGATGATTACAACTAAAATCATTATGGCATAAACACTTTTTACCCTCAAAAACTGTTGTTGCATTTAGTCTTTCCATAAAACTTTCTATATAATCTTTTTCTATATCAGTTAAATCATTATAAATAGTTTCACGCAACAATATATACTCTTCTAATACATTTTGTTTATTATCAATAGTACATTCACTAATATCTGTATAATCTAAACCGTGCATTTGTCTTAAAAAACTGGCAATATCTCGTTTTAACAAATTTTGTTCTTCTTCTGACATAGTAGAATAAATTTCTGGTGTTAAAAAAGTTCCTTTAATTTCTTTATAACCTAGTATAGATAATTCATCACTAATATACGAATATTCAATATTAGGAATTTTTACATTAGTTTCTAAATTTGTATTTAAAAAATTATATATTGCTTTTTCTTTTGCATAACCTTTTTTCTTATTAGTACTAAATTTTGTTTTAAAAATGTATTCATTATTAACTAAATATGCCACACTATCATAACCACTACCGATTATTTCAATACTATCTACTTTGAAATTATCAAAGTAATGCTCAATTAAATATTTCATTGCCTTAACATTTGTGGCATTATCATCATATCTATATTCCATTAAATAACAATCTTCTTTTTTGCCCTCGTGTAATTCATGTTCTGGCAAATCTTCAATAATTCTAAAACCAGATTTTTGGTATGCCCTTATTGCTCTTGGATTATTTTTATGAGGGTCTAAAATAACTGCATTAGCATTTCTTTCTTTTTTCAAAAATTCAAAAATCAATTTAATATATCTTGTACCAATTCCTTTACTCCAATAATTTGGCTCTCCTATAAATTGATCCATACCATAGACTATCTCATCAGTTTTTGGATAATGATAATCAGTATATAACTCATCATACATTTTATATATTTGTCCATATCCAATAGGAACATTGTTATATTCAATAATTACTCTAAAAACTTCATCTTCCCAAGGCTCTGTATAATGTTTTTTTAATGATTCTAATGTATATTTTTTATCTCTACCACCATAAAATTCTAATACTCTTTCATCAGTTAACCATTTTAACATCAAAGGAAAATCATCATCTATTAAAGTTCTTATACATATTTCATTTTCAACTATATTCATTTATTTATCACCTTTTTCATAATCATATACATATACTATTTCATCTTTATAATCATTTTTACCACCTAATTTTTCATATACATGGCAAGCTCTAGGATTACCTTTATCAGTTATTAAAAACATTTCAGAACAACCAATCTCTTTAGAATATTCCTTAATAAAAGATAATAATTTTGAACCATAACCTTTGTCTTGATAGTTAGGTAACATTCCTATTGAGTGTAAATAAAACATTGTTTTTCCATCAGGTCTTAAAAGTGTATAGCAATATGCAAATCCTATAATTTTATTATTTTCTTTAGCTATAAACCCAAATGAACTGGTATCATTAAGAAATCCTTTTAAATTATCAATATCAAAAACCATATTATCATCAATTAAAACTTCTTCCATAAACTCAGTCAAGTCCAGACTCCTGT
>NZ_JAESKF010000036.1:0-4548 GCF_017891975.1 Staphylococcus sp. GDY8P131P | reverse complement strand
CTGGTACTTCTAAATCTGATTTAACTTTATCGCTATAAGCAGTCCATTCATCTTTTTTAACTGCTAAATTTTTTTCTAGAAAATCAATCTCTTTTTCCAAAGTTTGTTTTTTAAATTTAGCTGTCTCAATATGTTTACGGTCAGAGCCACGTTCACCACGCTTCAACTCAAAACCCTGTTTTTTCATATGCTCGGGGAATTTATCTTGTAGCCATAACAGTTCTTGACGATTAAACACATTTTTTCCTTGCAGTTTTCCATCACGCATAGGCACAACACCTAAATGCATGTGAGGGGTTTGCTCATCATTATGAACTGTTGCATAAGCAATATTTTGCTTGCCATATCGTTCGGAAAATAATTTATAACTTTCCTCAAAAAATCGTTTTTGTTCTCCTGGATCCAGTTGCTCAAAAAAATCTCGGTCAGATGTTACTAGCAACTCATTTACAAGAACAGCATCTTTCCTCGTTTTTCTTGTACCTGTTTTTTGTGATTCAATAATTTCTTTGACACGTTCGTTGTAATCAATATTTTTATCATTTTTCAAATCATAATTTTCACGTGTTCGCTCATGGTCAATATCATCATTCGTTCTACTTTTTCGCTCTCTTTGATTATGAAATTGCATGCCTTTTAGTCCAGCTGATTTCACTTTTTGCATTCTACAAACTGCATAACTCATATGTAAATCGCTCCTTTTTAGGTGGCACAAATGTGAGGCATTTTCGCTCTTTCCGGCAACCACTTCCAAGTAAAGTATAACACACTATACTTTATATTCATAAAGTGTGTGCTCTGCGAGGCTGTCGGCAGTGCCGACCAAAACCATAAAACCTTTAAGACCTTTCTTTTTTTTACGAGAAAAAAGAAACAAAAAAACCTGCCCTCTGCCACCTCAGCAAAGGGGGGTTTTGCTCTCGTGCTCGTTTAAAAATCAGCAAGGGACAGGTAGTATTTTTTGAGAAGATCACTCAAAAAATCTCCACCTTTAAACCCTTGCCAATTTTTATTTTGTCCGTTTTGTCTAGCTTACCGAAAGCCAGACTCAGCAAGAATAAAATTTTTATTGTCTTTCGGTTTTCTAGTGTAACGGACAAAACCACTCAAAATAAAAAAGATACAAGAGAGGTCTCTCGTATCTTTTATTCAGCAATCGCGCCCGATTGCTGAACAGATTAATAATAGATTTTAGCTTTTTATTTGTTGAAAAAAGCTAATCAAATTGTTGTCGGGATCAATTACTGCAAAGTCTCGTTCATCCCACCACTGATCTTTTAATGATGTATTGGGGTGCAAAATGCCCAAAGGCTTAATATGTTGATATAATTCATCAATTCCCTCTACTTCAATGCGGCAACTAGCAGTACCAGCAATAAACGACTCCGCACCTGTACAAACCGGTGAATCATTACTACGAGAGCGCCAGCCTTCATCACTTGCCTCCCATAGATGAATCCGAACCTCATTACACATTAGAACTGCGAATCCATCTTCATGGTGAACCAAAGTGAAACCTAGTTTATCGCAATAAAAACCTATACTCTTTTTAATATCCCCGACTGGCAATGCCGGGATAGACTGTAACATTCTCACGCATAAAATCCCCTTTCATTTTCTAATGTAAATCTATTACCTTATTATTAATTCAATTCGCTCATAATTAATCCTTTTTCTTATTACGCAAAATGGCCCGATTTAAGCACACCCTTTATTCCGTTAATGCGCCATGACAGCCATGATAATTACTAATACTAGGAGAAGTTAATAAATACGTAACCAACATGATTAACAATTATTAGAGGTCATCGTTCAAAATGGTATGCGTTTTGACACATCCACTATATATCCGTGTCGTTCTGTCCACTCCTGAATCCCATTCCAGAAATTCTCTAGCGATTCCAGAAGTTTCTCAGAGTCGGAAAGTTGACCAGACATTACGAACTGGCACAGATGGTCATAACCTGAAGGAAGATCTGATTGCTTAACTGCTTCAGTTAAGACCGAAGCGCTCGTCGTATAACAGATGCGATGATGCAGACCAATCAACATGGCACCTGCCATTGCTACCTGTACAGTCAAGGATGGTAGAAATGTTGTCGGTCCTTGCACACGAATATTACGCCATTTGCCTGCATATTCAAACAGCTCTTCTACGATAAGGGCACAAATCGCATCGTGGAACGTTTGGGCTTCTACCGATTTAGCAGTTTGATACACTTTCTCTAAGTATCCACCTGAATCATAAATCGGCAAAATAGAGAAAAATTGACCATGTGTAAGCGGCCAATCTGATTCCACCTGAGATGCATAATCTAGTAGAATCTCTTCGCTATCAAAATTCACTTCCACCTTCCACTCACCGGTTGTCCATTCATGGCTGAACTCTGCTTCCTCTGTTGACATGACACACATCATCTCAATATCCGAATAGGGCCCATCAGTCTGACGACCAAGAGAGCCATAAACACCAATAGCCTTAACATCATCCCCATATTTATCCAATATTCGTTCCTTAATTTCATGAACAATCTTCATTCTTTCTTCTCTAGTCATTATTATTGGTCCATTCACTATTCTCATTCCCTTTTCAGATAATTTTAGATTTGCTTTTCTAAATAAGAATATTTGGAGAGCACCGTTCTTATTCAGCTATTAATAACTCGTCTTCCTAAGCATCCTTCAATCCTTTTAATAACAATTATAGCATCTAATCTTCAACAAACTGGCCCGTTTGTTGAACTACTCTTTAATAAAATAATTTTTCCGTTCCCAATTCCACATTGCAATAATAGAAAATCCATCTTCATCGGCTTTTTCGTCATCATCTGTATGAATCAAATCGCCTTCTTCTGTGTCATCAAGGTTTAATTTTTTATGTATTTCTTTTAACAAACCACCATAGGAGATTAACCTTTTACGGTGTAAACCTTCCTCCAAATCAGACAAACGTTTCAAATTCTTTTCTTCATCATCGGTCATAAAATCCGTATCCTTTACAGGATATTTTGCAGTTTCGTCAATTGCCGATTGTATATCCGATTTATATTTATTTTTCGGTCGAATCATTTGAACTTTTACATTTGGATCATAGTCTAATTTCATTGCCTTTTTCCAAAATTGAATCCATTGTTTTTGATTCACGTAGTTTTCTGTATTCTTAAAATAAGTTGGTTCCACACATACCAATACATGCATGTGCTGATTATAAGAATTATCTTTATTATTTATTGTCACTTCCGTTGCACGCATAAAACCAACAAGATTTTTATTAATTTTTTTATATTGCATCATTCGGCGAAATCCTTGAGCCATATCTGACAAACTCTTATTTAATTCTTCGCCATCATAAACATTTTTAACTGTTAATGTGAGAAACAACCAACGAACTGTTGGCTTTTGTTTAATAACTTCAGCAACAACCTTTTGTGACTGAATGCCATGTTTCATTGCTCTCCTCCAGTTGCACATTGGACAAAGCCTGGATTTACAAAACCACACTCGATACAACTTTCTTTCGCCTGTTTCACGATTTTGTTTATACTCTAATATTTCAGCACAATCTTTTACTCTTTCAGCCTTTTTAAATTCAAGAATATGCAGAAGTTCAAAGTAATCAACATTAGCGATTTTCTTTTCTCTCCATGGTCTCACTTTTCCACTTTTTGTCTTGTCCACTAAAACCCTTGATTTTTCATCTGAATAAATGCTACTATTAGGACACATAATATTAAAAGAAACCCCCATCTATTTAGTTATTTGTTTAGTCACTTATAACTTTAACAGATGGGGTTTTTCTGTGCAACCAATTTTAAGGGTTTTCAATACTTTAAAACACATACATACCAACACTTCAACGCACCTTTCAGCAACTAAAATAAAAATGACGTTATTTCTATATGTATCAAGATAAGAAAGAACAAGTTCAAAACCATCAAAAAAAGACACCTTTTCAGGTGCTTTTTTTATTTTATAAACTCATTCCCTGATCTCGACTTCGTTCTTTTTTTACCTCTCGGTTATGAGTTAGTTCAAATTCGTTCTTTTTAGGTTCTAAATCGTGTTTTTCTTGGAATTGTGCTGTTTTATCCTTTACCTTGTCTACAAACCCCTTAAAAACGTTTTTAAAGGCTTTTAAGCCGTCTGTACGTTCCTTAAGGAATTCCTTAGTGCTTTCATAGATTAAACTCACATCACGCTTTAAATCGCTTATTTTAGACTTTAAAGACTTGTTTTCTTCAAGCAACTCATTATAATCATTTACATTTTCATTAAATCGCTCTACAAGACCACTATATTTTTCTTTAACTTGCCCATGTTCTTTACTTAATTTTTTATATTCTCTCGCCATATCAGTACTCATGAGATTTCTAACATGCTGTTTTAACCTATCGTTATCTCTCGCAGCAGTCACTAAGTTTTTATAATCACGCTCCGATATAACAACATTTTTGGTTGGTTTCTTTTCTGTTTTCATTATTTCTTTTCCCAAACCAAACATGGACTTTTCACCCGTTGGCACTTCAACACTTTTCATGTGTCGTTTCG
>NZ_JAESKF010000035.1:3284-5054 GCF_017891975.1 Staphylococcus sp. GDY8P131P | reverse complement strand
ACTATACGTAAACAAAGATGGTACGCTATTTAGGCAATTATTTATATTTGAACATTGAAAACTGAATTGCAATATGTCAACGTTTATTCGGAATTCACCATTAAATTTTTATTCAATAACACCGTGTTATTGATAACACAAATTAGTATTTTATGAGCTAATCAAACATCATAATTTTTTATGGAGAGTTTGATCCTGGCTCAGGATGAACGCTGGCGGCGTGCCTAATACATGCAAGTCGAGCGAACAGATAAGGAGCTTGCTCCTTTGACGTTAGCGGCGGACGGGTGAGTAACACGTGGGTAACCTACCTATAAGACTGGAATAACTCCGGGAAACCGGGGCTAATGCCGGATAATATTTAGAACCGCATGGTTCTAAAGTGAAAGATGGTTTTACTATCACTTATAGATGGACCCGCGCCGTATTAGCTAGTTGGTGGGGTAATGGCTTACCAAGGCAACGATACGTAGCCGACCTGAGAGGGTGATCGGCCACACTGGAACTGAGACACGGTCCAGACTCCTACGGGAGGCAGCAGTAGGGAATCTTCCGCAATGGGCGAAAGCCTGACGGAGCAACGCCGCGTGAGTGATGAAGGTCTTCGGATCGTAAAACTCTGTTATTAGGGAAGAACAAATGTGTAAGTAACTGTGCACGTCTTGACGGTACCTAATCAGAAAGCCACGGCTAACTACGTGCCAGCAGCCGCGGTAATACGTAGGTGGCAAGCGTTATCCGGAATTATTGGGCGTAAAGCGCGCGTAGGCGGTTTCTTAAGTCTGATGTGAAAGCCCACGGCTCAACCGTGGAGGGTCATTGGAAACTGGGAAACTTGAGTGCAGAAGAGGAAAGTGGAATTCCATGTGTAGCGGTGAAATGCGCAGAGATATGGAGGAACACCAGTGGCGAAGGCGACTTTCTGGTCTGTAACTGACGCTGATGTGCGAAAGCGTGGGGATCAAACAGGATTAGATACCCTGGTAGTCCACGCCGTAAACGATGAGTGCTAAGTGTTAGGGGGTTTCCGCCCCTTAGTGCTGCAGCTAACGCATTAAGCACTCCGCCTGGGGAGTACGACCGCAAGGTTGAAACTCAAAGGAATTGACGGGGACCCGCACAAGCGGTGGAGCATGTGGTTTAATTCGAAG
Source organism: Staphylococcus sp. GDY8P131P (assembly GCF_017891975.1). Taxonomy (NCBI): domain Bacteria; kingdom Bacillati; phylum Bacillota; class Bacilli; order Caryophanales; family Staphylococcaceae; genus Staphylococcus; species Staphylococcus sp. GDY8P131P. The sequence goes on along the minus strand of NZ_JAESKF010000035.1, from coordinate 3,903 downwards.
CAACGCGAAGAACCTTACCAAATCTTGACATCCTTTGACAACTCTAGAGATAGAGTCTTCCCCTTCGGGGGACAAAGTGACAGGTGGTGCATGGTTGTCGTCAGCTCGTGTCGTGAGATGTTGGGTTAAGTCCCGCAACGAGCGCAACCCTTAAGCTTAGTTGCCAGCATTAAGTTGGGCACTCTAAGTTGACTGCCGGTGACAAACCGGAGGAAGGTGGGGATGACGTCAAATCATCATGCCCCTTATGATTTGGGCTACACACGTGCTACAATGGACAATACAAAGGGCAGCTAAACCGCGAGGTCATGCAAATCCCATAAAGTTGTTCTCAGTTCGGATTGTAGTCTGCAACTCGACTACATGAAGCTGGAATCGCTAGTAATCGTAGATCAGCATGCTACGGTGAATACGTTCCCGGGTCTTGTACACACCGCCCGTCACACCACGAGAGTCTGTAACACCCGAAGCCGGTGGAGTAACCATTTATGGAGCTAGCCGTCGAAGGTGGGACAAATGATTGGGGTGAAGTCGTAACAAGGTAGCCGTATCGGAAGGTGCGGCTGGATCACCTCCTTTCTAAGGATATATTCGGAACATCTTCTTTAGAAGATGAACA
>NZ_JAESKF010000035.1:0-3212 GCF_017891975.1 Staphylococcus sp. GDY8P131P | reverse complement strand
AAGCAAAACCGAGTGAATAAGAGTTTTAAATAAGCTTGAATTCAAAAAGAAATAATCGCTAGTGTTCGAAAGAACACTCACAGATTAATAACATTTTGGGTTTTCAACCGACGGTTGTCGAGTTGGAAAGCAAATAGATTAAGTTATTAAGGGCGCACGGTGAATGCCTTGGCACTAGAAGCCGATGAAGGACGTTACTAACGACGATATGCTTTGGGGAGCTGTAAGTAAGCTGTGATCCAAAGATTTCCGAATGGGGGAACCCAATACGAGTTATGTCGTATTATCGATGCGTAAATACATAGCGTATCGAAGGTAGACGCGGAGAACTGAAACATCTTAGTACCCGCAGGAAGAGAAAGAAAATTCGATTCCCTGAGTAGCGGCGAGCGAAACGGGAATAGCCCAAACCAACGAGCTTGCTTGTTGGGGTTGTAGGACGCTCTATACGGAGTTACAAAGGAATAGATTAGACGAATCATCTGGAAAGATGAATCAAAGAAGGTAATAATCCTGTAGTCGAAAATCTGTTCTCTCTTGAGTGGATCCTGAGTACGACGGAACACGAGAAATTCCGTCGGAATCCGGGAGGACCATCTCCCAAGGCTAAATACTCTCTAGTGACCGATAGTGAACCAGTACCGTGAGGGAAAGGTGAAAAGTACCCCGGAAGGGGAGTGAAATAGAACTTGAAACCGTGTGCTTACAAGTAGTCAGAGCCCGTTAATGGGTGATGGCGTGCCTTTTGTAGAATGAACCGGCGAGTTACGATTTGATGCAAGGTTAAGCAGTGAATGTGGAGCCGTAGCGAAAGCGAGTCTGAATAGGGCGTTGAGTATTTGGTCGTAGACCCGAAACCAGGTGATCTACCCTTGACCAGGTTGAAGTTCAGGTAACACTGAATGGAGGACCGAACCGACTTACGTTGAAAAGTGAGCGGATGAGTTGAGGGTAGCGGAGAAATTCCAATCGAACCTGGAGATAGCTGGTTCTCTCCGAAATAGCTTTAGGGCTAGCCTCAAGTGATGATTATTGGAGGTAGAGCACTGTTTGGACGAGGGGCCCTTCTCGGGTTACCGAATTCAGACAAACTCCGAATGCCAATCAATTTAACTTGGGAGTCAGAACGCGGGTGATAAGGTCCGTGTTCGAAAGGGAAACAGCCCAGACCACCAGCTAAGGTCCCAAAATATATGTTAAGTGGAAAAGGATGTGGCGTTGCCCAGACAACTAGTATGTTGGCTTAGAAGCAGCCATCATTTAAAGAGTGCGTAATAGCTCACTAGTCGAGTGACACTGCGCCGAAAATGTACCGGGGCTAAACATATTACCGAAGCTGTGGATTGTCCGTAGGACAATGGTAGGAGAGCGTTCTAAGGGCGTTGAAGCATGATCGCAAGGACATGTGGAGCGCTTAGAAGTGAGAATGCCGGTGTGAGTAGCGAAAGACGGGTGAGAATCCCGTCCACCGATTGACTAAGGTTTCCAGAGGAAGGCTCGTCCGCTCTGGGTTAGTCGGGTCCTAAGCTGAGGCCGATAGGCGTAGGCGATGGATAACAGGTTGATATTCCTGTACCACCATAATTCGTTTTAAGCGATGGGGGGACGCAGTAGGATAGGCGAAGCGTACGATTGGATTGTACGTCCAAGCAGTAAGACTGAGTGTTAGGCAAATCCGGCACTCTTAAGGTCAAGCTGTGATGGGGAGAGGAAATTGTTTCCTCGAGTCGTTGATTTCACACTGCCGAGAAAAGCCTCTAGCTAGATTTATGGTGCCCGTACCGCAAACCGACACAGGTAGTCAAGATGAGAATTCTAAGGTGAGCGAGCGAACTCTCGTTAAGGAACTCGGCAAAATGACCCCGTAACTTCGGGAGAAGGGGTGCTCTTTAGGGTTAACGCCCAGGAGAGCCGCAGTGAATAGGCCCAAGCGACTGTTTATCAAAAACACAGGTCTCTGCTAAACCGTAAGGTGATGTATAGGGGCTGACGCCTGCCCGGTGCTGGAAGGTTAAGAGGAGTGGTTAGCTTCTGCGAAGCTACGAATCGAAGCCCCAGTAAACGGCGGCCGTAACTATAACGGTCCTAAGGTAGCGAAATTCCTTGTCGGGTAAGTTCCGACCCGCACGAAAGGCGTAACGATTTGGGCACTGTCTCAACGAGAGACTCGGTGAAATCATAGTACCTGTGAAGATGCAGGTTACCCGCGACAGGACGGAAAGACCCCGTGGAGCTTTACTGTAGTCTGATATTGAAATTCGGTACAGCTTGTACAGGATAGGTAGGAGCCTTAGATACGTGAGCGCTAGCTTACGTGGAGGCGCTGGTGGGATACTACCCTCGCTGTATTGGATTTCTAACCCGCACCATTTATCATGGTGGGAGACAGTGTCAGATGGACAGTTTGACTGGGGCGGTCGCCTCCTAAAGAGTAACGGAGGCGCTCAAAGGTTTCCTCAGAATGGTTGGAAATCATTCATAGAGTGTAAAGGCACAAGGAAGCTTGACTGCGAGACTTACAAGTCGAGCAGGGTCGAAAGACGGACTTAGTGATCCGGTGGTTCCGCATGGAAGGGCCATCGCTCAACGGATAAAAGCTACCCCGGGGATAACAGGCTTATCTCCCCCAAGAGTTCACATCGACGGGGAGGTTTGGCACCTCGATGTCGGCTCATCGCATCCTGGGGCTGTAGTCGGTCCCAAGGGTTGGGCTGTTCGCCCATTAAAGCGGTACGCGAGCTGGGTTCAGAACGTCGTGAGACAGTTCGGTCCCTATCCGTCGTGGGCGTAGGAAATTTGAGAGGAGCTGTCCTTAGTACGAGAGGACCGGGATGGACATACCTCTGGTGTACCAGTTGTCGTGCCAACGGCATCGCTGGGTAGCTATGTATGGACGGGATAAGTGCTGAAAGCATCTAAGCATGAAGCCCCCCTCAAGATGAGATTTCCCAACTTCGGTTATAAGATCCCTCAAAGATGATGAGGTTAATAGGTTCGAGGTGGAAGCATAGCGATATGTGGAGCTGACGAATACTAATCGATCGAAGACTTAATCAAATTTAAATGTTTTGTTTGTAGAACTAAAATTTACTTACTATCTAGTTTTGAATGTATAATGATTTATACATCAACTTGTCTGGTGACTATAGCAAGGAGGTCACACCTGTTCCCATGCCGAACACAGAAGTTAAGCTCCTTAGCGCCGATGGTAG
>NZ_JAESKF010000034.1:0-895 GCF_017891975.1 Staphylococcus sp. GDY8P131P | reverse complement strand
TATAAGTGGCTTGAGTGTCCACCTTGCATTACCCAATAAGTACCGATAACAGTAATTAAAGTAATGATAAGCGCAAATATAACTTTAAACCCTTGTACGTTTCCGTCTTTACCTTCAGTTAAGTGCATGAACATTAATAATTGTACTGCAGCTTGTATAAAAGCAAAGCCAAAGATGATTGTAATCTTAGCATTAAGTGCCATTGATGTGTATAGGGTTACGAATACTGCTAAAAGAGTCAGAACGATTGAGCCAATAAAGCCTACTGTGTGTTTTACAATTGTATTCATCCGCTAAACACCATCCCTATCATATATACGGCAGTAAAGATGAAGATCCAAACAACATCTAAGAAGTGCCAGTATAAACTTACTATAAATAACTTAGGCGCATTGTCTTTATTTAGTCCACGCATGCCAACTTGGATTAATAAACAAATAATCCAAATAATACCTAATGAGACGTGGGCGCCGTGTGTTCCTAAAAGTATAAAGAAACTAGACCAATAAGAACCGATTGTTAGGTTAACACCTTCTGATACGTAGTGTGCAAACTCGTAAATTTCAAATCCTACGAAGACAACACCAAATAATAAAGTGATAATCATCCAAATCGTCATTAATTTTGCTTTTTCTTTTCTCATATAGTAAATAGAAATACCACAAGTATAAGAACTAATTAATAACGCAAATGTCATTATCAAAACGAGGGGTAATTCGAACATTTCAGTCGTCATTTTACCGCCATAGTCTCCGCCATGTTGAAGTGTTAATAGGGTTGCAAATAGCGTACCGAATAGTGAGACTTCTGCTGTAAGGAATATCCAAAAGCCAAGTCTATTTAAATTACCTTCATGCGAACGTTGATCAATAGTGTTTGCATCATGACTCATGAC
>NZ_JAESKF010000033.1:0-3458 GCF_017891975.1 Staphylococcus sp. GDY8P131P | reverse complement strand
AGAAGAAAATATTGATCTTTATGATGGTTATTCATTTATAGGTTTAGGTTCTGATGGTGGATTTGCAGAATTTACAAATGCCCCAGAAGAGAACGTTTATAAGTTACCAGATAACGTTTCTGATAAAGAAGGCGCTCTTGTAGAGCCAACAGCTGTTGCAGTTCAAGCAATTAAAGAAGGTGAAGTTCTATTTGGCGATACTGTTGCTATTTTTGGTGCAGGTCCAATCGGTTTATTAACAGTCATAGCAGCTAAAGCTGCAGGTGCAAGTAAGATATTTGTTTTTGATTTATCAGAAGAAAGATTGAATAAAGCTAAAGCGATTGGTGCTACTCATACTATAAATTCCGGTGAATCAGATCCAAGTGATGTTATTAATAAACATACAGATAATGGAGTTGATGTAGCATTTGAGGTAGCTGGTGTAGCGCCAACACTTAAATCTGCAATAGATGTTACTAAAGCAAGAGGTATTGTTGTTATAGTTTCTATATTCGGCCATCCTATTGAATGGAATCCAATGCAATTAACAAATACAGGTGTAAAGCTCACTTCGACAATTGCTTATACACCTACTACATTTCAACAAACAATAGATTTAATTAATGAAGGTAATTTAAAAGTTAAAGATGTCGTTACTGATGAGATAGAGTTAGATGATATTGTGGAGTCAGGATTTAAACAGCTTGTAAACGATAAATCACAAGCAAAAATTCTCGTTAAGTTATAAAAGCTAATAAAAGAGCCACTCTAAAAAATCAGAGCGGCTCTTTTATTAGCCAAAATATAGTTTCATTTAGTCAAATAATTTGTGAATTTTTATAATTTTTTAGTCTAAGCATTCTTAATGAATTTATTATTTATTATTTAATAATTGTATTATTAAATACAAAACCAGGTTCGGCACCTAAAATGATAAGAAATATTTGTGAGTAGTCCACATTTTGGAATTTTAATATCATATCTTTAAAAAACACAAAATTAGTATCTTTTTTAACTTTTGCAACTTCTTGTTCATATAATTTCAAAACAGATTCTCTTATTAAAGTTGGTCTCTCATTTTGAATATTTTCACGGTTATCTGAAAACATAAGTACTCCTAAATATTTATAATGGATACTTAATTGTCTTGTCAAACTAGCTATATATTCTAACTTTTCATACATACTAGGAAATTCGTTTCTTAGTTTTTTCAAATCTAACTTAATTTGGTTTAATTCTTCCATTTCATTAATCATTTTATCACTACTCCAATTCCCATGGCTTATTAATATCAAGAGAGTCAATTATATTTTTAGTTTGTGATCGTTTAATTTTTCGCATTTTAGCTCTTTCTTCGCCATCCATAAATAATAATTTTTCTTCTTTGGACTGAGGAGAGATTTTGGGTATTTTAATTGGTTTTTTATTTTCATCCAAAGCTACAAAAGTAAGAAAAGCTACAGCAGCAATTTTTCTTTCTGCAGTAATCATATCTTCTGAAATGACTTTACAAAATATTTCCATAGATTTTTCTCCTGTATAAACTACATAAGATTCTATACAAACGGAATCAGATTGGGTGATTGGATATAAAAATTCTACTGAATCTGTAGAAGCTGTAACACATTCTTTAACTCTTGCATGTCTTCTAGCTGATAGCGTTGCGTTATTATCAATTTTTTTCATTAATACCCCCCCAAACAGTGTATTATAATTGTTTAAATCATTAATTAATACTTGATCCGTACTGACAATTTTACTATCTCTAGGAAATTTATAATTTTCCATAAAAAACTCCCGTTTCTATAATATTTTACATTCTAATTATAGAGCGAGAGTGTATAAATATAAAATATCCTTTTTTTATATAGCTATAAATTTCTCAAATGCTTTTATATTTAATAGTTAATTAAGAAGTTTTCTTGGAGAAATTTAATCCAATTTTTTGTTAAAGAATCAACTATAATATCTTTTCTCCAAATAATACCAAGTTCCCATTTCATGGAAGGTTCATTAATATCGATGGCTTGTAAATTATTATCTAATAAGCCTAGTATTCCTTCGGGTAATATACATATCCCTAGATTATTTAATAACATTTCTTCTATGAAGCTCCATTGGGTGGTTTCAAAAATTATATTAGGATTAAAGCCATAATTTCTACATGTATTTTTGATTTTATCGTTTAAATAGAAATCAGAATTGAATAAAATAAATTCTTGTTCTTGTAAATCTTCAATATCAATCTTTGTTTTTTTAGATAATGCATGATTTTTATGAACGACCAGTTTTAATTTTTCTTCTGAAAAAGAGAATATATCAAAGTTTTTATTATTTGTAGGAAGTACAGTAATTCCCATGTCCAAATCGCCATAATATACATCGTTTTCAATTTTTTTACTACCATTTTCAAAAAGTTGAAAAGTTATATTAGGATACATTTCATGAAATTCCGAAATTAAGCCAATTAATATTCTTATATTAATAATAGTAGGGATTCCAATTTTCAAATGTCCCTTTTTTAATTCTAATAAATTACTTAACTCATTAGGGATATTATCATACATTTTAAGCATTTCTTTACATTGGAAAAAGAAAGCTTCTCCTGCGTCAGTTAAGTATATTTGGTTTTTATACCTATTAAATAAATTTACATCTAATTCTTCTTCTAATAATTTAATTGTATTACTAATTGTGGGTTGTGTGATAAAAAGATTAGATGCTGCTTTGGTCATACTTTTTTGCTTTACGACTTCTACAAAATACTGCATATGTCTAAGTTCCAATAAATTTCCTCCCTTTTTATTATTTCTTCACGTTACCAGTTTTTTAAACTAATTATTTTTTATTATTCTGTATACCGTTGAACGACTAACATCTGTCTGTTTAGCAATCTCTTCCCCAGTTAGTTTTTGTTCATCGTATAAGAATTTGATTTCTCTTTTCTTATAATCTGGCAAAGAAGGACGGCCGCCTTTTCTCCCTCTTGCTCTCGCAGCTTCTAGACCTTTTTTCGTACGTTCACTTAATAAGTTAGCTTCAAGTTCTGCAAATGCACTCATCATTGTAAAAAACATTTTTCCCATCGCATCTTTGGTTGACACATTCATATCAATAATATGTAAATCAATGCCGTTTTCATCTAACCATTGAGACAGATCAATTAATTGTTTTGTTGTACGTCCAAGACGATCTAATTTATAGATAACTAGGATGTCTCCTTCACGTAAATAGTCTAAACACTTATCAAGTTCTGTTCTTTTCGTTTTGCGACCACTCACTTTTTCGCTAAAGATACGTTCACAACCATAGTCTTTAAGTGTATCAATTTGTCCATCAAGACTTTGATCTTGTGTTGATACACGTGCATAACCAATTTTAGCCATTTGAATACCACCTCTTACTAATTGTTTTATGGGTGCTTATACTTATTAATAAAATCTACTTCTCGATGCTGTCACTTTATTCGATATATG
>NZ_JAESKF010000032.1:804-1566 GCF_017891975.1 Staphylococcus sp. GDY8P131P | reverse complement strand
AGAAGAAAATATTGATCTTTACGATGGTTATTCATTTATAGGTTTAGGTTCTGATGGTGGATTTGCAGAATTTACAAATGTCCCAGAAGAGAACGTTTATAAGCTACCAGATAAGGTTTCTGATAAAGAAGGCGCTCTTGTAGAGCCAACCGCTGTTGCAGTTCAAGCAATTAAAGAAGGCGAAGTTCTATTTGGCGATACTGTTGCTATTTTTGGTGCAGGGCCAATCGGTTTATTAACAGTAATAGCAGCCAAAGCTGCAGGTGCGAGTAAGATATTTGTTTTTGATTTATCAGAAGAAAGATTGAATAAAGCTAAAGCAATAGGTGCTACTCATACTATCAATTCCGGTGAATCAAACCCAAGTGATGTTATTAATAAACATACAGATAATGGCGTGGATGTAGCATTTGAAGTAGCTGGTGTAGCACCAACACTTAAATCTGCTATAGACGTTACTAAAGCAAGAGGTACTGTCGTTATAGTGTCTATATTTGGCCATCCTATTGAATGGAATCCAATGCAATTAACAAATACAGGTGTAAAGCTCACTTCGACAATTGCTTATACACCTACTACATTTCAACAAACAATAGATTTAATTAAAGAAGGTAATTTAAAAGTTAAAGATGTCGTTACTGATGAGATAGAGTTAGATGATATTGTGGAGTCAGGATTTGAACAACTTGTAAACGATAAATCACAAGCAAAAATTCTCGTTAAATTATAATATAGATTATAAAAACTAATGAAAGGAGAATC
>NZ_JAESKF010000032.1:0-798 GCF_017891975.1 Staphylococcus sp. GDY8P131P | reverse complement strand
GATTCTCCTTTCATTAGTTTTCTTACTGTGATTATTTGTTTTTACTACTTCATTTTTATTATTCTATAAACAGTAGACCTGCTAACACCTGTTTGCTTTGCAATCTCTTCGCCAGTAAGTTTTTGTTCGTCGTATAGAAACTTAATTTCTCTTTTCTTGTGATCAGGTAATGAAGGGCGACCACCTTTTCGGCCTCTTGCTCTTGCTGCTTCTAATCCCTTTTTAGTTCGTTCACTTAATAAGTTAGCTTCAAGTTCAGCGAATGCACTCATCATGGTAAAGAACATTTTGCCCATCGCATCTTTGGTCGATACGTTCATATCTATAATATGTAAATCAATATTATTTTCATCCAACCATTGAGATAACTCAATTAATTGCTTTGTTGTACGTCCAAGGCGATCTAGTTTATAGATAACTAGAATATCTCCTTCACGTAAATAATCCAAACACTTATCAAGTTCCGTTCTTTTCGTTTTACGACCACTCGCTTTCTCGCTAAAGATACGTTCACAACCATATTCCTCAAGTGTATCAATCTGTCCATCAAGACTTTGATCTTGTGTTGATACACGTGCATAACCAATTTTAGCCATTTGAATACCACCTCTTTTAATCGTTTTATGGGTACTTGTTAACAAAATCTAATTCTCGACGCAAATAAACGCGTCTCTCATCGTCTTAAAACTCGTGTTTTTTTATATTTATAATACATTGATTATAACACAAGTTTATAGACTTAAATATTCAAGAAAAACCTCTTATGTGACTTTACCAGCTAATTTAGAATAACTTTTC
>NZ_JAESKF010000031.1:0-5584 GCF_017891975.1 Staphylococcus sp. GDY8P131P | reverse complement strand
ACATAGCGAAAGAATCACATTATCGCCGACACTCTTAACGGTTTTTCGGCTACACTGGACAAGCGAACGAGCGAATACTCAATATCCCTATTTCGTATATCGGTCGTTCGGCGAAGCCTAGACAGCCGAAAAATTTCGGAATGCAAGGGGTAAAGGCGTGGAGATTTTTTAGGTGGTTTTCCTAAAAAATACTACCCGACCCTTGCATGTAGAAAAGTGCCTTATAGAAGATATAAGAGTGAATATAAGCTAGTTGTTGTCATATCAATGGATAGAGCGTTTTTTACTAGTCATGGTGTGATTACTATACTAGTCATGGGGTGACTAGTATTAGAGCACTAGATAGTCACTATAAGACTTGACTTTAGTCAAACAATATCATAGAATGGTCATTAATGACGATAGAATAACCATAAATGAGCAGTATACTAATCACACCATGGTCAGTAATGATACAAGTTGTATCAAAAATGATACATATACGTATCACAGCGTGTTACATATTCGAAAAAGGGGAGAAAGTAATAATGGCTGAAATACATGTAGGAGCAGAAAGAGAAGTTCTAAAACCTAATTCTATGAGTTTTGAAGAGCGTAAGATCCAAATGGAGAAGGAAGAAGAAATCGAAAAGGAAATTCGCAAGAGAGATAAAAACAGTCCTTACAAGAGGTGGATACAGTTAAATAAAGACGCTTATAAAGCAGAAGATTGGCTAATGGCAAAATCACCAATAGCATATAGAATTTTTAAATTCTTAATAAATAATATGGATTCATACAACGCTGTAATGTGCTCTTATAAAGTCTTAGAGGAACAATTCGAAGTAAGTACTTCAACGGTAACAAGAGCCGTTAAATTGCTTAAAGATAAGCAATACATTGATGTATATAAATCAGGTACATCAAACGTATATGCAGTTAATAAACAAATTGCTTGGAACAGTTGGGGAAGTAATTTCAAGCATGGTAAATTTAGTGCGAATGTTATTCTTTCTGAAAGCGAACAAGATAAACAAACTAAATTAAAAATTCAAAGACATAAAGAGGTTACTTTAGAAGAAATTTAACATCACGTTAAATCAATATAACATACAGGTTGGAGATGGTAGATAAAGAACCTTATCTCTATTCACAGCTTATCGTAACAAAAATTGAACACTTAGGTGAAAAATGTTTGTCTAAGCGTTATTAGTAGCCAATGTTAGACTAGAAATGTTCGTGATAATAGTTAAGCAAGTTTGCTGTACGAGAAGCGAGAAAATGAATTAAGAGAAAACATTACAAGTAGTTTAGAAAACATTCCAGAAAGATGGCTCGGGAATCTCTTAAATTGTAGCTCCCATCCGATTAGTTATTTTCGCTTTGATCAGAATAAGATTTAATTTCTTATCTAAGTAAAGCATAGAAATATTGACAGAGACATATAGAAAGCTTATATTTAGATTAAATGATACGAGAAAGGGTGTTACTATATCACAATGAACAATTAATCCTATTTATTAAAGAAAATCAACATAAAATAGTGAGTCAATAACTTAAGCTAGGTTATTTGTGGAGCGTTTTATGTATCATTTTCAGAATAGGATTGTATTGTGCAATGTGGTTTACCCTAATTTTGTAATGCTTTTTTAGGTGTATACTTACAAATTTTACTGACCTCCTATTCTGAATGGAATTAGGGGGTTTTTATATCCCCTCAAAATAAGGAGATGGGATTATGCTATTATTTGAAGGAACATCAATCAAAAAACAATTACATGACAGAGTGCTATTTGATATTGATTTAATACAAGTGCATGATAATCAACGTATAGGCTTAGTAGGTAGGAATGGAACAGGAAAAACAAGCCTATTAAAAATTATTACAGGTGAAGAATTACCTGATGAAGGTAATATCTCTCCTTTTACCTCTGTGAAATTAGTGCCACAATTTAAAGAATCAAGATTGGAGAAAAGTGGTGGCGAAATAACACAGCAATATTTACAGAACGCATTCAATGGGAATCCAGGCTTACTGCTTTTAGATGAACCGACAACACACTTAGATACGGAAAGAATTGCTTGGCTAGAAAAAAAGATAAGAAACTATCAAGGAGCAGCTGTCGTAGTATCTCATGATCGGACATTTTTAAATAATGTATGTACTGACATATGGGAAATTGAAAAAAATACGTTAAAAATATTTAAAGGAAATTATGATGAATATGCAAAGCAAAAAGAAATACTTAAAAAACAAAAACAAACTGAATTTGAAAAGTATGAACGTGAGAAACAAAAATTAGAAAGAGCAATACGTCAAAAAGAAGAAAGAGCTCAACGAGCAACAAAAAAACCTAAGAATCTAAGTTCATCTGAAGCGAGAATAGTGGGTGCTAAAACCCACTACGCCAACATACAGAAAAAGCTGAGAAGTTCGGCAAAAGCTTTAGAAACAAGACTGGAACAATTGGATAAGGTTGACAAGGTGAAAGAGCTGCCTGAAATTAAGATGGATATGTTAAATGAAGAAAACTTAACAAACCAATCTGTATTACGTGCTGAAAATATTAAGGGAGAGATTGAAGAACGTAAGCTCTGGGAACCCTTTAGCTTATATTTATATGGAGGAGATAAAGTTGCTATCATTGGAAAAAATGGCTCAGGTAAAACAACGTTGCTTAAAAAAATAGTGAAGCAAGATGAAGGAGTGACAATTCCAGAAAAAGTAAAGATAGGTTACTTCTCTCAACACTTAACCATCCTAAATGATGAGAAATCAATCATAGAAAATGTACAATCGACCTCTAGTCAAAATGAGACATTAATAAGAACAGTTTTAGCAAGAATGCATTTTTGGGATGAAGATGTCTATAAAAAGGTAGGCATATTAAGTGGTGGTGAAAAAGTAAAGCTAGCTTTAGCTAAACTATTTTTAAGTGAGGTGAATATGCTCGTTTTAGATGAGCCGACTAACTTTTTAGACATTGCAGCTTTAGAAGCGCTAGAAACATTAATGAAAAGTTATCATGGAACGATTCTATTTGTTACTCACGACCGAATGTTAGTAAAAAATATAGCTACAAAAATAATTGATATAAAAGATGGTAAGATAACAGTATTCGATGGATCGTACGAAGCATATGAAGAGTGGCTGGAGAATAAAACAAAGTCTAACAATGATGACCAACTTTTATTAATTGAAACTAAAATATCTGATGTTCTGGGTAGGTTGAGCTTGGAACCTTCGCAAGAGTTAGAAGATGAATTTCAAAGATTATTGAAAGAAAAGAAAGAACTGACTAGAGGGGAATAAAGCAAACCTATTGATATGTTCCCACGAACGTCCCATTAAGTCGACATGTCCTTGCATACGAGCCTTTCACTAAAATCGAAAATACATCCACTTTATCTATTCGTCCTATACAGACTTGACAATATTGGATAACATAGCTTACAACCCTCTAGAGCTAAAGCAGAAAGGACTGGCATAAAGCCAGTCTTTTTAATTAACTAAGGAGCAAATAGAGAATTGGAACAGTAATTGCACTTGTAGCAACACCATATTTTAAAGCATCAATGATATTCGTAACCAATGCCCCATGCTTTGCACTAGAGACTAAGTCCATCGTCTCTTGTCTTGCTTTTTTGACGACGCTGTTTAGATTGTTCTGCATGTTCCTCACGCTCGACTTGATTTCCTCGTTCATTTCTTCCAATTGAGCGTTGTTCGTCTTTTGAAGTTCCCCCAGTGCTTGAATGGTCCTGTTGTTGTTCCTTTGAATTTCCTCGTGTCCATCTATCAAAATCTTTTGCAAAACTTCGGTGTTTTCTTTCAACATCTTCTCTTGCTCGTTCAAGATTGACTGCATGTTCCTCATGACTTCGTCCGATTTCGACTGGATTTGATTCAATTGATTGTGAATCGTGACTTCTTTCGCCATTTCCTCGTTCATGTGAACTCTGATATAACTTTTCATTAGTTCGTTGAGTTCCCTGGTCTCTTGAAACAGTTCGCTCATGCTCCTGTTCTCGTTCAGCTTGTCTTGTAAAGACATTTTCTAGCCCCTCCTTTTCATAGTCAGCACCCAATTTATTAGCCCGTATAAAGCGTTCTCGTTCTGGATGTTTAAAACTAAGTGTTTTACCCCTCAATTTCGTTTCGACCCCGTAAACGTCATTTAAATGCTTTTTAAAGCTATCAAAGTTTGTTGAATTATTTCGAGAGTATTCAATCGCTTCACGCAATTCATCTTTCCAAGATGGTTTATTTTTTTCTAGTAAATGTTGTTCTGCCAAAGTATGACGAACACTAGCGTTATGCTCTGTAACTATTGATAAATCATGATTTTTGCATACTTCATCGCTCAATGATCTAGCACGCTCAATTGCTTCCTTTCCATGTGCTTGATACTTTTTACCAGTTTCAAAGTTAACTGAATTTATCACGATATGATTATGAATATGGTCTTTATCTGCATGTGTGTAAACAGCTACTTCATGGTTTTTAGCTAATTTCTCAGCTAATTCTAAACCTACTTGATTCGCTTTCTCTGGTGTAACCTCGTTAGGTTTGAATGACTGGATAACATGATGTGCTTGTATTCCATCATTTTTAGAAAAAAGTTCCCTTGTTTGCTTCATTTGTGACTTTGCATAATCAATATCAAGATTATAGCCATCTTTCACAACTGCCCTTTTTTCTGCATAGTTGCATAATCGACTAGCAGAACGAGTTGTACCTAGCTGAATTGTTGCCATATTGCATGCAACTCCTTTTTGATAGCTTGTAATTCTTCGCTATCAATCGCCCCAGCGCTTGCATTTGCTCGCCTAGTCAATTGATTCACGTTGTTCCCAATTGCTCGCAACTGCTTTGCTATCTCAATTGCCCCCGATTTATCAATTTTCGGTGGCTTCATTCGATAGCCCATTGCCCGCTTTTTTGCAAAAGCTGGCACGCTCATATGAAACGTATCAGCAATTTGCTGTAACCTTTCATATTCGCTGTCGTCCACTCGAAATTTAATCTGCCGACTACTCGCCCGATTTTCTTTCCTCGTTCCCGACATACAACCACCTCACTATGCTCATTTTTCAATCGCATATCATACAAATTAAATGCTCGCTATTCACTCTCATTGTAACTTGTATTGTGAGGATTGGCAAGCTCTATATTTGGTACCCAAATAAGCTTGTTTTTGCTGTCGCAAAAATGCCCCCTAACCCCCATTTACATGGGGGGATTAAGACCTTGCCTTTTTGAAAAAAGGCAACCCCAAAAACTTTCACATATCAAGCCCCCAACCCCCGAATCTTCGGGGGCTCCCTCGCCGGTAGGCAGGTCGAAAAAATGGTTTTTCGACAAGCCAAGAGGGTACTTTTGCGAATGTGTCAATTCCTTAAATTCTCACTTCATGGATCAGCAAAAACCGCTGACCCATTCCGTTGCGATTTACCATTGACACATACCATATTTAGCTTTCTTCCAGTCAGAAAGCTTTTAACCATATTTCGCAATGCCTTTGAACTTGGTCTTTCCCCCCTATTTCGGTTGAGGGAGTGAGGCTGGGGGTGTGGGGGCTAGCCCCCGCATAACGAATTCTAT
>NZ_JAESKF010000030.1:0-6902 GCF_017891975.1 Staphylococcus sp. GDY8P131P | reverse complement strand
ATGCCTTTTAAAAGTTACTTTCAAATAAACTAACCTTTTAATATAGTGTTTCTAAATTATTATATGATTAGAGTGTACCCTAATCATGTAAAATATTGAATTAGTTTACTATTTCAACATTTTATTACGAATATCTTGTTTATCATTTTCATTTAATTCTGCTAAACAATGATAAAGATACTCGAAATGTAGCAATAATATTACTGCATTTTGTTTTGTTCCATACTGATTATCATAACCATGCATAATAGAATGTCTATTAATTTCATTCATCCTTTTTTCACCAAATTCAAAATTTCGTTTTAATTTAAATTTATAATATTCTTTGATTTTGACGTAATCAGCATCAACATAATAATCATGCTTAGATTTGTACTTGTTTATCGTTTCCTCAATTACAATATTAAAGAGTCGATAATTAGTTCTTCCTTTATAATTCACTGAATTGAATATCATACCTTCTAATCTTGCTAATAATGCAGGTATTATAAGATAATAATATTCATGCTTATATCCATCTAAAATCTCTTTTAATATAGTAATATCTTCTTGAGGTAGTTTGTAAGTGGTTACTTGGCTTTTTAAATGATTAAAATGAATTTCATCAAAATACCTTGTCATTATCAAATTAATATTTTCTTTAGTTACCTCCTGATGATTTGAATTCATTTCAACATAATTAACAACTTCATTTATATCTACATAATCTATTGGCGGATAATCATAGTTAATAAAAATTGAATTTACTGTAGTTGTATTATCAATAAAACTATCTAAAGCATCTTTAAATTCATCTAAGTTAGGTATACTTTTAGCTAAAACTTCTATTGATTCAGATATTTTCTTACTGTATTTAGAATTTATATCTTTTATTGCTTCGGATATTTTCTTGCTAAATATAGAATTTATATCTTCTATATTTTTATGCATTCTATTAAAATTTAATTTATCTAGTATGATATGTTTACTAAAATTATTCTTCATTTTAATTTCCCTTCTTAATTTACATAATGACCGTTATCGTTAACTTTTTTATTTTAAATTATTGTTTATCAATATTTATAAAAGCTATAGAATCAGTATTTATAAATAAGAAATCGCCGCCATCCGGAATTTTTATAGAAATGCTATTTGTTTTATCTTTGACTACTCCTTCTATATCTTCAATGAGCCTATTATAAGCATTTTCACCTAATACACTTTTTATAATCGCATATTGCTGGTCACTATAATTTAACACCTATTGTTATTCTTTCTTCTTCATATGTACTCACAGCTTACCTACCTCCAATTTTGGATTTTTTTAATATAGTATACTCTTCTGCTAATTTAATCACTTTGCATTCCTACCAATTATGATGTTATAATGCACTTAACAAAGTTATTAAGCATAATACACCAATCCCCTCACTATCGGAAGTAGTGAGGGGATTTTTTAGGTGTTGGCTAAAGGTCGCCTATTTTTTCTTATCGTTGCGATTGCGTAGCCAATGCGCAAATAACGCTACGATACAACCACTCGCTGCCGTGGTCGTGATGTGAACAAAGTTATCAAGCATAATTACACCTCCTCTCTACGTCAACTTGACGCCTGAGAGATAGGCGACTCTATAATTATATCATCTGTAAACATGTAAGCATATATACTTCCGATAAGTTGAATTATGAAAACCACTTATAACAGAACATATAACAAAAAATATTAGGAAGTTAATCCTCACAAATATTAAGTTACCATTATCGCTTTAATAATCTGTATTTCTTATATATTTTATACACAAATGTAAGTTACACATGTGTTAATTACATTTGTATAACTTACACATCACTTTTCTAATTATTTGCATACTGTATGCAATATATACCTAAAAAGCCTGTTGAAATAAACAATTAAATAAATATACAAGTTTACTTATTTAACTAATGCCCAATCATTTTTATCAGAGCAATGAAGTACATTTGTGTAATATACACAAATGTACTTTACACAAATATATTTTACACATATATTAATAAATAATGCTTTCAACACTGTATTTCATTACATGCAAAAGCTTATCACTATAACACATAAATCTTCGATTATTTTATTAAATTTTATTGTTTCGATATACTATAAATGAAGTAATGAGGTGCTAAATCTTACTTTGAGAACTAAAATACTTTGCTGAGTGTTTATAAAGCCTAAGTGAAGTATTTCATATAGACTATTCCTTTCTCTGATCCTACTATCAAGCTAATAAATGCTTCATAGTAGTTTTTTTGTTACTCAAAATAATTTTAATAGATAGATTCAATACATTTTACTTTTTCCTGTCTTCTTAAGAAAAAAACATTGGTTTAACTGCAATCATTATCAATTTCCTAAATGTCATAACATCTTCATAAGACCATTTAATATCAGGATTTTGAATAACTAAATCATATAATCTTTTTATCTCTTTACCCATTTCTTTTTCAGTATATAAATCACGCTTTTCCGATAAAGGACGCTCCTTATTCTCAATCATTTTTTCATCCCATTCTATCCTGCGACTATAAGCCCAATATAATTTAGTTACAGTATCTAACCAACCATTTTCTAAATAATAGTTAATTGTATAACTTTTAAGATGTATGATTTTAAACTCATCAATTGTATCCTTTTGGGGTCCACCAGATCCTCTAAATTAGTGGGTTCATCTAAAATTTCGGCCCCATATTTTTCAACTGAAATACTAGAAATTGAATCATAAGTTGCTTTAATTTTTTCCGATACATCTACTTCAATAGAGTAATCTCCTATTGAAAATGATTTGATATTTTGAAACAAATTATGGATGTCTTTTTTAAAAAGTAATATAAATATCAATATAACTATAGGGAAAGAAAAATGTGAATACAATAATTTTAACATCTCATATACAAAAGAAAAAAAGTTCATTATATATCCTACCTTTTTTTAATTAGACTTATCATAGTACTAAATACTCTATAAAATTTTAAAAGTTTTTATAGAATATATTCCTCTGTTTTTCAAACAAAAATACCATAAATATTAATATTCTACTGACTCAAGCAATGCTAAAATTTTATCTTGTTTATTCGCAACTTCTTTTAAAACTTTTGTATTTTGTGCTTGCTGATGTGACTGTTCTGCATATAATTTTTGATAACTTTCAAGTGGATCTAATAACTCTAAAGTCTCTAAAATTAATTTGTTTCTTGATATATTTTTATCTTTAGCCAATCTACTTAATCGATCTAACAACTCACTATCTACATCTCTAATTAGTAAATCTTTCTTCATTATTTTGAACTCCTTTTTTTTAAATTTTTTACTTATTTTTTTATGTTTTACGTACATATACTTACTAAGGTTATTTTGAAATTTAAACTAAATCCAGAATGATATTAAAGTATTATGCCTTCAAAAAAGGGTGTCTCACCTTTGTGACATTTTCTATATATCGTGTCACAAAGGTGAGACAAACACAATATGTTGTGTCACGAAAGTGAGACATTTCTATTTTTTTGATATCATAACACAAACCATTTAAACCCTTGGAATGTCTGGCTTAGCCAGACCTATCATTTCAAATGATAGCATATTCTCCTTATGCTCTTACCAAATATTTACCGATTTTCACGTTTTTTCTAAAACGCTCATAAAATCCATATAGTTTTTTTACTTACATGGTATGAAAAACATACCGAATCAAACATTTAAAACACTAATTTTTATATTATATTTAAGATGTATCTATAACAAAAGGAGTGTTCAAAATAAAACTAAGTTATAAACTAAAAATGGAACGTCTTAACGAAGAACTATCTCGAAAGAAATTGGCAAAATCACTTAATAAATATTTTAAAACGAAATATTATACAGAGAGAATAATAGGTATCATTGAAAGTGATGAGACTTATTTAAAATTTGATGTTGTTGATGAAATGTGTTGCTTTTTTAATTTAACAATTCAAGATTTACTATATAAAAAATGGCCAGAATATAATCAGGATTTCACTGACTACTTCCAAAATGAAACTACGAAATATTGTCCTTTGCCTGATGAAAATAGAACACGAGTTCATCAATTTTCTCAGCTTATATCTCATTTTAATTTAGTTAATAAACAGGATTGGATTTCATTCCCCAAGTATGATTTTATCCAAAGAGTTTATTACGATTACTTTGAAAAAAATGTTATTGATTACTCAACATGTGAAATAGCTTTAAATACTTTTAAGTTCCATTATCCAAATTATTTATACAAAAATAATAGTGGTTTAATCATTAAACATGATTCAGCAGGTATATTATCTGTTACCGATCATCGTGATCCTATATCGAATGATGCATTGAAAAATGGCGTTGAAAGAATAGAGCATGCCATTGGCTTATTATTAGAAGTCAATACCCATAAATATGATCAAGGACTATTCACATCCCATAATATTGAAAAGTTAATTGAATACTTTAGGTGTCATAATATTAGCTTAAATAACTTAAGTTCTAATACATTAATCCCTTTATCAACATTGAAAAATTTATATAAAAATCCTAAAAAGTTATACTTTAAAGATATTCAGACACTATGTAACTATTTAGATTTTCCAATCAATGAGATTTCAAATTATACTAGTGACATTCAAGATAATATTGACGCTAAAAATATAGGTGAACATCTAGCAAAGTTAACTAACACTGGTGAAATTGAATCATTTAATCAACAATATTATCTAACGTCACAAGAAACTCAATTACTCATTCCTAGCTATTGTTATGAATCATTTATACGACAAATGAAAAAAGACTTAAATAGAGGCAGTGATGAGACAATGCTTTTCATGGAATTTAAGCATTTTATTTTTCAATGGCACTTTTTTAATAAACTTAAAATTTTACTGTCTCAAAAGTTGAACGGAAAAATTGGTAGAGATCTCTTTTATATGTTTATTAAAACGGAAATAGAATCTGCATTAGGTAATAAGCTTTATCCAAGTAATCCAGTTAATCTATTAGGCACTTTAGCACTAAACAGAATTTCAAAGTTTGATAATACAAGTAATAAAGAGCTTCAAGAAATCATAGAAGAACAATTCAAATAACTATCAACACACTTATCACTATAATGATGTGTATACGTATCAACATAAACATAACTACATTCATACACATACCTATATACACCAAATTTTATAGTACTTTATTTACGTATAAAATTTGGTGTTGTTCTATAGTATCAAGACAAGAAGAAACTCGTTTCTAAAACCATAATAAAAAAACAGTAATACCAAAAAAATATATAATCAAAATACAATCAAAAAGGAGGATCTATATGAAATTTAGAAAAATTCAAAATGAAGATTATACTGCTTGTGCTAAAAATTTAGTTTCAGCTTATGAGGGAGCTCCATGGTATAATAAATGGACTGAAAAAGAAGCATTACTTAGAATTGAAGCCACAATGAGCGGATTTAATTCTAAAGGATATGTAATCGAAGAAAATAATAAAGTAATCGCAATGTGTATCGGCAGAATAGATTATTATTTCAATGGCATGAACCAATTTTGTATAGATGAGTTTCATGTTATACCTAAATTTCAAAAGAATGGCGTAGGTAAAAAATTAATAAATTCTGTCTCTGATTCACTCAAACTTGATGAAATATATAAAATTTTTCTAATCACGGGCGGAGAACTAGCAGAAAATTTTTATAAAAAAAAACGGCTTCATGAAATCAGAAGAAGGAAGCATGTTGGAACTCCAACTGTAGAATTATGACTAAAAATTAAAAAAAGAGATGTGAAATTAGATTCACATCTCTTTTTAACTATCACTTGATATCTATTACTTTTCTTTGATTATTCTCAGTTTTCGGTAAATCTACAGATAAAATACCATCTTCAAATTTAGCCTCAATATTATCTTCATCTATATTATTAAGTGAATACATTCTCTTCACGTTACTATAAGATCTTTCTTTTTGAATGACTTTACCTTCATCATCTTTTTCTTCATTTACCTGATTATTTTCAGCAGAAATTATTAGCGTCCCATTTTCATAAGAAATATCTATTTGGTCTTTTGAAAATCCTGGAAGCTCTGCTTTTAATTCATATCTATCGTCTTTTTCACTAATATCAGTTTTTATACCTTGTTCATTAGGAAAATTACTAAAAAATTGTCTTCCAAAATCTCTAAACAATTCACTAGGTGTCATATCAAAATAATCTCTTCCAAATGGTTTTAAACCATAACTCATAACGATCACTCCTTATAATATTTAACCTATTTTTTGATTAATATTTTTGACATAATCCAAATCATTTAAATACTCTTCCTAATTACTGTTGAATTCGAATTCAACAAAAGGGTTAAATTCAAATACACCATCAAAATTAGACATATTCTTAAAAGGAATTAGTTTTTTTGAATTTTTATCTAAACTCATATCAACCCCTCCCTATAAAGCATATAACTATTTTCACTATATATATAACATAAAGGTCAAAATTGGTCAATAAATTTTCTCGGCATAAATACGTGGTCTATTTATTTTGCTTTTCTCCAAAATATTAAGATAAAAACACTCCAATACCACCAATAAAAACTGCAACAAAAATCCCAATCCACATTAAAATAGACATAGAAAACGCTCCTTTTTAAGTAAACTCTATCACAAGAACGATTTAAAATTTAAATACCTTTATTTTGAATTTTAAGGGGGTATTTTAAAGATTTAGGGGTAAATCATATAGTTTTATGCCTAAAAACATATATAAGCTCTTAAAACACAAATATGAGCCAAATAAATATATGCTCTTTTCAAAAACTATAATTGGAGCAAAACCAGTGTTGAATTTTTTAGACACTGCCCATTTACGCACCCACTTAGGGTGGTGCATGTAATCTGGT